>NZ_JBJJLN010000084.1:0-11866 GCF_046230725.1 Pseudomonas sp. KCJK9000
GAACATCATGCAATATTGGACTGACAGGCTTGCTCAAGCGCACCAGATCAATACAACGCCTTTCGAGGTAATGTTTTTTAATTCGATCAAGGTCTTCTTCATCTTCACGCAAATAAAACTGCGGAGGCATTTCATCATACCAACGCAAGATGAATTTACCCCCGTTATCGGCTTGATAATGCCCATAAGCAAGGCTTTCATCAAATACCACAAATAATTCCTGGTCGCGGCTCAACTGCGTCAACTGCCTGATCTGCACGTACCGATCGCCTGGCGGTTGATCCACAATCGCCGACACGTCAGAAAGCACGCGCTTACGCACCGAAAAGCCATTTTCCTTAGTGGAGTAAATAGCGGGCGCACCCAAACGAATTAGGTTCTTTTGCCACTCTCTCCCCACGGATCGTTCGACTTCACTTTCGATAATTTCATCGTACTGAGAGCTGCCGGGAAAGGTCGCATAAAACTGATCCCAGGCAGCGTTGATTGTTTCCAAATCAAATAAAAAAACTGCATATTGCAAAGGTACATTACCTGCGATATTCGTCGAGGGTGCGTCGTTAGGTGTTTTTGACCTTGCCATCGCTGCAGTCCTTTCGAATGTGCTTTAATTAAAAGCTGGGCTGCATCACTGTCTCACCAACACCGCCCTACCGGCTACTGGCATTTTTATCAGGTTTTACCCTATACCTACGGATGCACGTATAATGCACCCCCCGCAATGAAGAGACGCCTATGACCACCCCCCGTTTGGAATACCACCTGCAGTTGCTGCGCCACCTGCGCACTATCCTTGTTGCCTTGGGCGACGCCGAGCAGGTGCCGGAAGAAAGTCACACATTATTTCTGGAGCGTTTTGATGAGCTGCTAACGCTGCTACCGCAATCGCCCCTCGAAAGCCAATACTTAGGGCAAGACCTAATGTGCCAGGTCATTCAGCGTTATCCGCAAATCGCCCACTTGGTCCCCCGTGACCTGCTTTGGTTCTTTGCCGGCGATTGCTTGCATTTCATGCCCGACCCGGAGCTGGCGCTGTACCAGCAACTCGAAGAGCTGCGCTACGAAGCGGAGCTCAAGGGCGACGCTTTCGATTGGGCCGCGCACAAAAACGCGCTCAGCCAGCAGAGTTCCAGCTCCGAACACTGATTCAACGACAGGTCGTGGCGTTGCCGCACATGATCTGTCATTAAAATCATCGCCTTTGAAGATTCCACCTACAGCCCCGCCGCCAGCCCCCATCCTAGACTTTGCTTCGCTCATGCCACCCTACCCTGGGGTGTAGCCGTGAGCTTTCATGTTCGTGACCAACACAATCACTACTTCTATTCGGACTTCATCATGAAAAAAGCTTTGTCAGCCCTGGCGTTGACTGCTGGCGTGTTCAGCAGCGCTGCGTTCGCCAACACCGGGCAGATCAACTTCCAAGGTACCGTCACCAGCGGCACCTGCTCGATCGAGATCATTGACCCAAGAACCGGCCTTCCGCTGACCAGGATCGACCTGGGCAATGTCCCAAGCACCTATTTCAAGAACGTCAATGATGAGCTGGGCATGCGCTCATTCGTAATGCGCGTCACCCCTGGCGCCGGTTGTGACACCTCGGCAACGAGCACCGGCAATGTGACGTTCACCAGCGGGTACGGCTCAACCGGCCCTGCAAACAATCTGTACGCTCTGGAACCGGGCAGCGTCGGCGAATTGGGCTTGGCCATCAAGGACAAGAACAATCAGTTGATCGCATACGGTACCGAATCCATCGATTATGACCTGGACGATACTGACCCCACCGACATGCTGTTCTCCGCAGCTTACCGCGCGACCAAAATTCCGGTCACAGCTGGCACGGCCAACACATCGGTCAACTTCGTGTTCACCATGAAGTAAGGCTCGCTCCAGGCTGCACTGACCGTGCACCTGGAGACTCATTTTGCCCCTTCGCAACAGGCGCTTTTCATGTTCAACGTTTCTGCATCGGTGACCCGGTGGCGGCTGCTAGCTGCCCTGGCTTTTATCGCTTGCCCGCCTTCAGCGCAAGCAGCGCTGACCATCAACACCACACGCGTTGTCTACAACAGCGACATGCGTAACACATCGGTGGTGGTGGCAAACCCAAGCAGTCAACTCTTCGCTGTACAAAGCTGGGTGAACACCGAAACCGACGACACCCAGACCATCACTCCCCTGATGGCGAGCCCGGCCCTGTTTAGGTTGCCCCCTGGCAAAGAGCAATCCGTGCAAATCAGCGGCCTGCCCAATGATCTACCACAAGATCGCGAATCACTGTTCTACTTCAACGTGCAGGAAATCCCGCAGTCCAGCAGCGGCGAAAATGAACTCACCATCGCCATTCGCACGCGTATAAAAGTGTTCTTCCGCCCGCAACAATTGAAGACGCGACCGCAAGATCATCTGGCCCAGCTCGAATGGTCAATAATGCCAATCGACGGCAAGCTCCACCTACTGGTGAACAATCCATCGCCGTTTCACTACACGTTCGGACAGATCGAGATAAGTGGCCCCGGGCAACACGAAACGCTCAAGCCAATGCCCATGGTGCCGCCCTTGGGTTCTCAGCGCTACGAGCTAACAAAGATACACTCAGTAGAAGGCTTGCGTATCATGTTCAACACCGTGAACGACTACGGCGGAGCAAGCCCAAAAATCAGCAAAGATCTACCTCTGGCCACCGTTCGCTAACTGCTGCCCTTGTCTATTTTCAACGTCAGTTCGTACAAGTTTGGCGTGCTTGGCCATGTTTGCCCAGCGTCGAAGCTGATAAAGGCTTTTACCTGCATCGACGAATCGTCTTTCAGGGTGTTCAGAAACGACAAAGGGACAGTCAGCTCATTACGGGTACCCAGGCCGATCTGCATTTCCTCCGGCGTCACGGCATGGTTGTCGATCACCGTGTATAAAGCGGCGCCCGAGTCGCTGATACCAGTCACCTGTATGCGCAATCGGCAATCGGTACTCATGTACTGCCAAGTATCCAAGGTGATGTGCGCCGCCACCTTAACCTCACTCAGGAGTAGGTAACCCGGCGTCATTTCCGACTCCACCACCTGGGGAATTGGTAGTCCTGGGCTGAACGGGTTCACCGCCACGAGCCGGTGGTCAGAATCTAACGTTTCGTTCTTCTGGGTGATGACTTGGTAGTAAAGGGGTATCGTCTTACCGCTGTGGGTTGCAATGCTAAGTTTTGGAATCACGAATTCCCCGGGGGCCCGCTCGTCCACGAGCGTTTCCGCCCCCACAGCCCCAACCTGCGCCCACTGCATCTGTACGCGCTCCCCAGGGTTGATGGTGGCCTGTGCTGACACGATAGCGACCAAATCGCCCGTCAAGCTGGCTACATTCAGCGTAACGGTTTGAGCCGAGCCAGTGGCTTTAGGCAAAGCTGGCCATGGCAAACTGCGCGGGATCGGTGCGGCCGCGACCGTGAGCGGGACGGTACGCGATCGGGCGCTGAGGTTACCGGCACGGTCCATGATTCGGTAATGCAAATAGCGCACACCGTCGCCCCTTTCACGAATCATTTCCCCCTGAAATTCCAGCCGAATCGGTTCTCCCGACTCCATGTACTCGTGAGTAAGATCGAAGTCGTCGACACGGTCATTGTCATTTAGCTGGCGATCCCAGAAGAACGTGATGCGGTCACCTACCACAGGCTCGATGTACTGTGGCACCTCAACAACCAGCTTGTCGTCATGCTCCTCCAGATAGAAAGCAGTCAGACCGTCTTCAATGACTTGCGCGGGTATCTGCAGTGCCCCTTCATCAGCATCAAGACGCGGTGCAATCTCATCGATGGTCAGCACCAGAGGTTGGGAGCGCTCACGCACGCCGTTGTAAAGTTCAATTTCGTAGACCAGCTCATGCTCCCCATGGCGCAAGTACCTGACCGGGACCTCGACAAAGTAATCATCATCGGGAATGGTCGAGGTCCACTCCTTTCGATCGACGACTTCATCGTTCCAGTAAAGGCTCAAGGCCTCCGGGTACGTCACACTTGGGTCTGAGTTTGGCCAAGGGTCCACCGCGACGTGTAGCGCAGACCTCAGCGCATCCACTGGCAGCAGATTGGGCTGCCCACCAGGCACATCCTCAAGGGTTTCGATCCGCGGCGGGGGCGCTACACGCGTGGGGTGGTCAGTGCGTCTGGACATGGCATTCTCCACATATGCGTAGACAAAAAAAGGGGAAGCTTTCGCTTCCCCTGCATATCACCAACTGTAATGCAGACCGACGTTCGCCCCCCAAGGCTGCTCGATCTTGCTGCCATTGCTGTAATCGAAATCAGCATGGACCTGCCAGCGCTCAGCCACAGACACCGCAACCCCGACCCCAACTTCACCCCGCGAACCCGAAAGGTCGTTGTCGAAACGATGGTCATTGACCTTGGCCTGATTGTTGTTCGCAAACTCATGCACATAGGCCAGGCGCATATAAGGCTGCAGCACACGCCCGTCATCCAGCTCAAAGTTGCGCCCAACCGTAGCCCCTGCTTTGCCTAGCAAAGACTGCGTGCTGTCGCCTTTGGCGCGCAGGCCGTTATCCAGGCTATAGCTCTGCCCTTGAATACGTACCGCCGACCACTGGGTAAACGGCTCGACAAAATAGCCCTCGCCTAGCGAGATGTGGCGCCCGAACTCCAGCGAGCCACCCATACCCAACGTATCGTAATTACCCTCGGTACGAGTGCCATCGCTCATGCTCACTTTCGACTCATTGTCGAACCGGTTGAGTTTGACCACGGCATCGAAGTAGTACCCACTACTGGCATCCAGCCAGGTAGCGTAGCCACCCAGGTAGTAGCTCTTGACGTCGGCGGACGCGCCGCGGGCAACATTCAGGTCAGACGTGCTGTAGCCGGCCATAACACCGGCCAGCCACTGCCCGTCCCCTAAAGGCAATGGAGCATCCGCCCCCAGGGATATACCTTGCTGAACCTGGCTGTACGCAACCCCGGACGACTCGCTCACATTGAATTTATTGCCATAGCTGCGCATCCAGGCACCTGACTTGCGCTGATCCAAGCGCAACTCCCCCATGCGACTGCGCAACGAGCTGAGCTCGCCGTACCAAACGGTTGGTGCCGTATTGAACAATGCGAGCGCCGAGGCCGCACCCGGGCTGATGATCTTGCTGGACCCATCCAGGTACCAGTCAGAACCTGCGGCACTGTCACGCTGCACCAACTCGTAGGAAAATGCCCCAAGATCCACTGGGCCATTGATCAACGAAAACCGTGCATCGCCCGCGTCCGCATGCACCAGATGCAACGAGTTCTGCTCAGTCGGCTCAGTCCCAGAACTGCTCACCAGCAAGCCATGATTACCAGTCGCCGTGCCCACTTGCAGGAAATCAGACTGCCCCCCGCCAAAATCAGCATCCATGATGAACGTGCCGCTACCGGCCAGCGTTCCCACAGTCAATGTCTGATACTGGCCCGGCTCACCAAAACTCACCACCCCGTCGTTCATGGCCAAGCTGCCGACCTGGCTGTCTTCCACCATGTTCCAACGCCCCTGGCTGTTGAGGGTCAGGCCTGCAACGTTGTCCAGACGACCGGTCAGGCTTGCCTGATTTTCCAGCGTAAGGTTTGCGCTAGAACCTTCCTCCACACGCACATCGCCCTTCAACTGGCTGCCATTCACGCGCATCGAGGCCGACGAGTTGTTACTGACTCCAAGTAGCACCCCATCGCCACCCACGAGGCTGGACTCCGGCCCGACCACGATATTTGCGCTGGCACCGGACTGTGTGGCATTGCCTACTTGAATAGCCGGGCCATTGATTCCCTCTACACGGGAGCGCAGCAAGTTCACCTCGGTGGTACCGCCCCCCTGGGCGGCTCCGCCAAGAATGCGCACGCCTGCACTTTCGCCGGTCAGCGCACTGTCCTCAGCGTTGAGCCGGGCATCACCGAACAGGTCCGCGGCGGTCGCATTTGCGCCTGTACCGATCAACTCACTGCGCTGTACATTCAGCTGCGAGTCTGCCGAAACGTAGGCACCCCCACTGTTTCCCTGCACCCGGCTATCGGAAATTGTTGCCGCTGACCCAGTCTCGGTAGCGGAATCGCGGGTCAAGCGCAGCCCATGCAGGTTTGCAACCACCGACGCCCCATTGGCGATAGTCGCAGTACCGCCCGCGCCCACGTTAACGCCAAAGTTGTTACCCGTGGCTTGAATGGTGCCGCCATTCATCATGAAGGCGGCGCCAGGGTCCATACGCACGAAGTCGATGGTTGCACCGTTTGAAATCAACGTGGCACCACTATTGATGAAATAATCATCCCTCAGCGCGCCAGCGCCAATGGTCCGCTCACCCTCGACTTCCGTAATCCCCATGGCCAACGGGCTGATAGCCAAAGCTAGGGGCGCAACTAGCGCACATGCCAAAGCAGGTCGGTTTATTGAGCAATAATGTAGCCACATCGCATGATCACCTCTATGCAGTATCAATTGCGCAAGAAGCTACCGGACAACACCGCCATTTTATGTAGGAAAATTCCCCAACCATCCAGCCGGCGGTCTACTGTAATCAAGACACCGGAGGCCAAGGAGTGATAGGGCATGAAGCAGAAGCATCATGCATCGCAACACTTGCCTTCACGACATCCGACACAACTGCTCCGCTATTGAACTCGTAACGGCAGAACCCACGGCCACTATGGGTGGTTGAGTCAAATTCATAAATGGGCAAAACGTATTCCGTATAAGGAATTCGCCAAATGAAGCCCGTGGCTGGGTATTCGGCACCTAACTCAATTATCTCGTTGAATCTGGCATCCAGTACCTCGGTATCACCCGATGCACCATGTAGCGCCCACCAGAACAGCTCCACCTCGTCGCCGTCCTTCAAACCATATTGGCTGAGGTCGCCAACCTCAACGCGCACAGCGGGAGGAAGACTGCTGTCAACAGGGTCCACCAAGGCATCGCACACCAGGTATCCTCTGGCGTTGACACCGTCAAACACTGGCGCATCTGGGTGCAGTACCACTGCGTCGACTTTGACCGGGCGTTTGCCCGACTTACCGATATTGGGCACCGTCTCGCGGAAAATGGTGTAGTGCACCTCGACAGTAGTATTGCCAGTTTCTTGGATATAACTCCAAGGGATCATCGCCGTCACCTTATCTCCCGGCGCATCGGCCCCTAACACTTTGTAGTCTGCTTCGCGGATATGTTTTCCCCCCCAGAAAAACTGCATTAAATCGTCTTCCTCTGCGCCGTCATACAGGTCGACTTCAAGCGAAGCATCTTTTCCATCGTCTGCTGGGACCAATACATTGGGCGTGCTTGAGCTATCCCCGTACACGTCCAGCAACGGCAAGCGCGGGTTGGTGATATCGGGCCATTCTGGAACGGGGTCAGTACCGGGGTCGATAGGGCCAATGATCTCAAAGTTGGTATCGACTTTAATTGCTTTGTTGCCTTGAGGCAGGGTACCTCGCCTGACTTCATAACTGACATCCACCGCCTTGGTGCCTTCTGCTGGGGCGCCGTAAGTGGCGCGCAAAATCTCTGTGCTGACCGGGAAGTCCTGGGGAAAGCCGCCAGCCCCAATGGCGCGCCAGCCTAGACGGGTCGTCCCCCAAGTCACATTGATTTCGTCAGTGGGCTTGTAGTTGTCGAATGCAAGTATGCGCACTTCTACACCCAACATTGCATCTTCCAAATCGACGAGGTCATCAGCAGGCGCCAATGGCACCACAGGGTCTTGCAAGTTGCTAGGCAGGGCCCCCAATGCCACCTGAACCTTGGTAGGAATCGCTGGGCGCCCAATATTGCCCGCCTTGTCGACCAATACGTAAGATATCCACTTGTCACCGTCACCTGCGGCCTTGATCTTGTCTGCGGGCACCGCCAACACCTGATTAGCTTGAGTGACCGGGGCGGTGCCGGCAGGGATCAAGCCGGTAAAATCATCCGGCACCTCTTCCAGCCAATACCAAAGTACCTGGTCGTAGAGCAGCGCATCTGTTGCGCGATCCGCGTAGTCAGGCAACGTAACCGTGATTGTGCCAACGTTGGTATCGGTAACTGGAGAGATCGTGGGCAAAGGGTCCGGCAAGCCGTTATTGGGCGGGGATGTACGATCAAAGAGCAAACCCAACGGGTCTGAATTGTACGTTTCGCCACTGTAGCCGTCGACTACATAGAAGAACATATGAGTTGCATCTGCCCCATATGCTTCGCTATGAACGCCCAAGCTCAGCTGTAATGGGAATAACCCTAGATCGTCTGTTGTGTATTCTCGGCTGAATATCTCTTGGCGCTCACCCGCTCCACCCACTTGGTGATACACCTTCAGATAATCTGGGAAGAGGTCACCAGGCGCTGCCATGTTGCCCCAGGCCGGGATGGTGATTACTACATCTTTCGTGGAGTCGCGTAGAATGGAAGCCAAAACAAGCTTGTGGGTTTCTTCAGCCAAATAAACTTTATCGATTCCAGGCGCCGGCAAATTAGCCAATGCTTCATCATTATTAAGATTAACCTGCCATTTTCTTGCCTCACGCCGTGCTGTTTCCGCCAATTCGAAGTGCCGTTTTGTATATTTCATGACATTTCCTCTTGCGACATGGGAGAGCGCCAGCATCGCGCGCGACATTCTGGCTACGATTGAACTACGTGCTGTCTATCGCCACAACTGACACTTTTATCAGGTTGACAAAACGGTCAAACCATCGTGGCCCTTTTCCGTCTCTTAATTAACCGCTGGAAATCTCATATCAATCGACAGCGGCAACTCAGCGCCCCTTCACTCTTCGAAGGTTTCGCTCATCTGACCCGCCAAACGGTCCAACGGGTCATAGCTGTAATTGACCGCATCACCCACCGGCAACTTGACATTCACCAACCGACCAAACGCATCGTAAGAGAGGGTCCGTTGCTGCTCGTCACGAATCAGGTTACCGTCCGCGTCATACAACAGCTCGATGGGTTGACCCGGGTCATAGTCGGCATGGCTATTCGAGATTTTCGTCAGCTGCGCCGGGTCGAGCGGGTTATCAAAACTGTACGTCGCATAATTACGTTCAAGGCGATTGCCATCGGCATTAGGGAAGAACGTGGTGACGAACGTAATATTGTCCACTTCATCGAAGTCGAACAGCTGTTGCCTGATAACTTTGCCGTAGGCATCGACCGGCGATAGCCGGCCTTCACAGCTATAAACTGTCAGCCGCCCTCGATCATCGTACTCGTAGGTTTCGTCGCGCAGTGTTTGTAATGCCTCAGGATCGGTCGCATCCTGCAAGTGACGTCGCTTGGCGCGGTCCATGCCATCGTACTCTTGCACCAGCCACTGGGTTTCACCTGGCATCTCGAAGATACGCATCACTTCGCGGTCAAAATCGTCGTACATCAGGCGAGTCGTCAACCACTGGTCACCGTCCACCGTGGTGATACTTTCGACTCGCCCCAGCTCATCGTGGCTGAACGAAGCGGTAGTACTGCCCAAATACGTCTGCTCTAAGCGGCCGGCCAGGTCGTAGGTATACGTCTGCACATTTCCCAGCACATCGGTATAACTCAGGTCACGGGCCAACAAGCTCTTCCGATAAAACATCTCATACTGAGCATCGCCCCCAATTTTGCGGATTTCCTGCTTAAGCTCACCGGTGCTGAAATACTCTCTAGACACCATCTGGCCTTGCTCGACGCACACCTTCAACCGCGCATTCAGCGCATCGTATTCGTAATCTGCGGTTACACCCTCGGCCCGCCGCTGCAATGGCTCGCCACTCAATTGCGGTGCGTAGCTGTACTCGATTTCAACGCCTTTTGGGGTAGTCACCCACCTGGGATTGTTTTGCCCTGGTTCATAACGCAACGTTCGACTACGCCCCCCAGTAATCGATTGAATCAGCCGCCCGAGGCCATCGAAGTGCTGTTCACCGAGTAGTTTGCCCGCCACCGAGATACGGGTGGGGAGGTCTTCTGTACTATGCAGGGCGTATTGTCTGCTGACCGTGTTCTTGTCGCCAAGCGTATGCTCCAGCAGCCGATCGAAAGCATCATAGACAAAGCGCTGCTCGGCCAGAGCTGCATCCATTTCACGGGCTTTGCGGCCCAGCCCGTCATAGAAGTAACGGTGCAAGCTGACTTGCCCACCCTTTGTGTCGACCCGTTGCTCACGTACCGTATTACCGGACACATCACGCCACTGGATGGTTTTTCCTGTGCTGAGCTTGCCGCTGGCGGATTCGCGCCAATCGGTCTGGGTTCGCAAAGTGCCAGACAACGCACTGTCGAACATATCGGTCACCGTGTATTGCTTGGTCTGGTCTGGCCCGATTTCACAGTATTGTTGGTTCCAGGCATCGAACAGGTAGTTGCTCTCTAACGCCAGGTCGTCCTCCTCTAGCCAATCGTATTGCACCTGTTTGACCAGATTCCCGAACACATCGAAAACCGCGCTGTAATTGGTACGCAGCGCTTCGCGCTGGGCAGCGGTTTGGGCATCGGCATCTTGGCGCTGCGTCAGAACTACCCGATTCAGGCCATCCACCAGTATGTGGGTCACTACCCCTTTCACATCCGTGGTTGTTTGACTGGCTTGCTGGCCTGCACTGTTGACGAGGAAATAACCGTAATGGCGTGAAGCGGTGTACTGTGGGTCGTTAGGTGCCACGGTTTCGCGGGTCACCCTACGCAGAGCATCGTATTCGTAGGCAATTTCGACATCGTTGTCGTCTCGATTAAGCAGAGCTTCGCCAGTCAGCATGGAGTGGCATGTCGTAATGGTCTTGCGAGCATCCCGCCGCCCACCCCCTTGCAATGGCTCATCGTGGTCGAAGCCAGTAAGCGTTTGCTGGGTTTGCAATACAGCTTCATGTTCAAGGGTGCTAGGCAAGCGTGTATAGATGAAGTCGGTGATGGTCTGCAAACCGTTGATGCTGAGGGCCTGGCGTAAAATGCGGCCGTGTCGCAACAAATCGGCAGGGTCGAGGAACGGCTCGATATCTGTTTGCGTCAATAGCTGATACTGCGCGCCAACACCTTCGCCCAACTGCTCGTGGATTTTGAAAATAGCGTATTCAGCTGCTCTGGCGCGCAACGGGTGTGTGCGAGCAATCACCGACTCGACAGCCGCGTAACGGTGATCAGCCACCAATATCGGTGCTCCAGGCTCTACATCACCACCGGTAGCGGGATAAGTGATGGTGCGCTTGAGCGTGCGCGTAAAACCGTGCGGGTCTGGCGGGCAACCCCCTTCTTCGCCTTGCACCGGGTAGTACTCGTTGACCACTCGGATACCATTGGGCTGTCGTTCTTCGATTTGGTTGCCGAAGTCATCAAAGTTAGTGGTAGTCACTTCCTCGTGATAACGGTTGTCGTCAGTACTGCTCATCTCCCAGCTCTGGGTGACGGTTTTGGCCATCTGGAAATAAGCAGGTTGCAGGTCGAAAGGCACCCCAGGCAATTCATGATAAACGGTGTGGATCTTGTGGACATGCCAGTCCATTTTCACTGTATCGTCACCACCACCCTGGTCCTCGAACTGCAACACTTCGCCATATTGCTCGGTGGTCTGCAGTGTCAGCAGGTGATGGCGGTTGTACTGGTAATGGGTTTTGCGGCGCACTTCAGCGCCGTCATATTCGTTGGCCGTGACCGTGAAAACGTAGTCGGCGGGGGCGTTGTAGAGGTTATCTTCACCCTGTGTCCAGGTCAGGCCACCATTGGCGCCCAAGAAGTTCTCAGCGCTGTAGGTGTACCGGGTCTTCATCACCGGCTGGCCAAAGCCTGGGTCCAGTTCATGGGTGTCGATACGGGGCAGGCGCTGCACGGGGGCGCCGTTGGGGAGTCGGTGCCCAGCGTCATCGTATGTGAGTGTTTCTCGCGAGCCG
>NZ_JBJJLN010000085.1:0-11070 GCF_046230725.1 Pseudomonas sp. KCJK9000
CTGGCGTTACTGGCCAGAGACAAACGTAGGAGCGAGCGCAGCTCGCGATGCGCCGCGCGGGCGGCGCTCGATCTCCAAACCACCACACATCTCACGCCATCCACTCACATCCTGAAAACCTCATTCCCATCGCCCCGCCAACACCATAACTACGCTGTTCCAAAACACGCTCATCAAGGATGATTTGCAATGACCAGACACCATGGCTATAGGCTTCGCCATGCCCGATGCTCGGTTCCCGGCAGGCTTTATATGCTGACAACCGTTACTCACCAGCGTCGCCCACTGTTTCGCGATCTGCGCTGTGCGCGACTAGTCGTTCATAACCTTCGCCATGCCGAGCAGAAACATCATTGTCGTTCGCTGGCCTGGGTCGTCATGCCGGACCATGTGCACTGGCTGCTCGAATTGAAAGATACGACACTTGGCATGCTGATGCAGCGCTTCAAGTGCCAGTCCAGCAATGCATTGCACAAGGCCGGAATCAAAGCGTCGCCGATATGGCAGGCCGGCTACTATGACCGGGCCTTGCGTCGAGACGAAGATATTCTAAAAGCTGCCAGGTATATCGTTGCTAATCCGATCAGGGCAGGACTGGTCGCCAAGGCCGGCGATTATCCTCATTGGGACGCGGTGTGGGTGTGAATGGAGGGCGGTAGAGAGACTGCGCCTGGTAGATCGAGCGCCGCCCGCGCGGCGCATCGCGAGCTGCGCTCGCTCCTACGTTTGTTTCTGGCCAGTAACGCCTGTGACAGGCGCGCGCGACCGCCTTGTTGATACGACGCGGTATCACGCCCTGCGCCAAGGCGTCCGCGCGCAAATCCCCCATGACTAACTGGCCAGAAACAAACGTAGGAGCGAGCGCAGCTCGCGATGCGCCGCGCGCGCGGCGCTCGATCTCAAAACCGCAACCCCCTTTACGCCGATACCCCGCCGCCCAAACAAATTTCCAACACGCATAAAAAAAGGGTGGCCCGAAGGCCACCCCTTTTCACCGATCAAACAAAACTCAGTTCTGCTTGGCCATTGCTTCGCGCAGCAGCGCAGCCATGGTGGTATCGGCAGCCGCTTCCGGAGCGTTTTTCAGGCTCTGGATGGCTTCACGCTCTTCAGCGTCGTCTTTCGACTTGATCGACAGGCTGATGACGCGCGATTTGCGGTCAACGCTGATGATCTTGGCTTCGATCTCTTCGCCTTCCTTCAGGACGTTACGCGCGTCTTCAACGCGGTCACGGCTGATTTCGGAAGCTTTCAGAGTGGCTTCGATGTCGTCGGCCAGAGTGATGATGGCGCCTTTGGCGTCAACTTCTTTCACGGTGCCCTTGACGATAGCGCCCTTGTCGTTGACAGCAACGAAGTTGGAGAACGGATCGTCTTCCAGCTGCTTGATGCCCAGGGAGATGCGCTCGCGCTCTGGGTCAACCGACAGGATGACGGTTTCCAGCTCGTCGCCCTTCTTGAAACGACGCACGGCTTCTTCGCCGGTTTCGTTCCAGGAAATGTCGGACAGGTGAACCAGACCGTCGATGCCGCCGTCCAGACCGATGAAGATACCGAAGTCGGTGATCGACTTGATGGTACCGGTGATCTTGTCACCCTTGTTGAACTGGCCGGAGAAGTCTTCCCATGGGTTGGACTTGCACTGCTTGATGCCCAGGGAGATACGACGACGCTCTTCGTCGATGTCCAGAACCATGACTTCCACTTCGTCGCCAACCTGAACGACTTTCGACGGGTGGATGTTCTTGTTGGTCCAGTCCATTTCGGAAACGTGTACCAGACCTTCAACGCCTTCTTCCAGCTCAGCGAAGCAGCCGTAGTCGGTCAGGTTGGTAACGCGAGCCTGTACACGAGTACCTTCTGGGTAACGTGCAGTGATAGCTACCCACGGATCTTCGCCCATCTGCTTCAGACCCAGGGAAACGCGGTTGCGCTCACGGTCGAACTTCAGAACGCGTACGTCGACTTCGTCGCCAACGTTAACGATTTCCGATGGGTGCTTGATGCGCTTCCAAGCCATGTCGGTGATGTGCAGCAGGCCGTCGATACCGCCCAGGTCCACGAATGCGCCGTAGTCGGTGAGGTTCTTGACGATACCTTTGACTTGCTGGCCTTCCTGCAGAGTTTCCAGCAGGGCTTCGCGCTCGGCGGAGTTCTCGGCTTCCAGCACGCTGCGACGGGAAACGACAACGTTGTTGCGCTTCTGGTCCAGCTTGATGACCTTGAATTCCAGCTCTTTGCCTTCCAGGTGGGTGGTGTCGCGCACAGGGCGGACATCAACCAGGGAGCCCGGCAGGAACGCACGGATGCCGTTAACGTCGACAGTGAAGCCGCCCTTAACCTTACCGTTGATAACGCCCTTGACCACTTCTTCGGCGGCGAAAGCTGCTTCCAGAACAATCCAGCACTCGGCGCGCTTGGCTTTTTCACGGGACAGCTTGGTTTCGCCAAAGCCGTCTTCGACCGCGTCCAGCGCAACGTGAACTTCGTCACCGACCTTGATGGTCAGCTCGCCAGCTTCGTTGTAGAACTGCTCGAGCGGGATGACGCCCTCGGACTTCAGGCCAGCGTGTACGGTAACCCAGTCGCCGTCGATGTCGACAACGATACCGGAGATGATGGCACCCGGCTGAAGATTGAGGGTTTTCAGGCTTTCTTCAAAGAGTTCTGCAAAGCTTTCGCTCATTTTAATTCCTGTAGATTCGGGCGAAACAGACGCCCATCGCCACATTCCAGACAATGTGGGTTTGTTTTAAGTAAAGGAAAGCGGGCAGGACGTTGACTGGTGCCCCTGCCTGCTTTCCTGGTTATCAGACCAAGCCGCGTTGGGCGAGCTCGTTCCTGATACGTTGCAGCACCTGCTCGATGGACAACTCGGTGGAGTCCAGCTCAATGGCATCGGCCGCTGGCTTGAGCGGGGCCACTGCGCGCTGGGTGTCGCGCTCATCGCGCGCACGAATCTCATCTAGCAGACTCGACAGACTAACATCTTCACCCTTGCCCTTCAACTGCAGGTAGCGGCGGTTCGCACGTTCCTCGGCACTGGCGGTGAGGAATACCTTGAGAGGCGCATCTGGAAACACCACGGTCCCCATGTCGCGGCCATCGGCGATCAGGCCCGGCGCTTCACGGAAGGCGCGCTGACGCTGCAAAAGCGCTGCGCGCACCGCCGGTAGCGAAGCGACCATCGAGGCGCCGGCACCGACGGTTTCGGTGCGGATGACATTACTGACGTCCTCACCCTCCAGAATGATCTGCTGAAGCTTACCTGGCTCGGCCGCGATGAACTGCACATCCAGATGGGCGGCCAGGGCCTTGAGCAGCTCTTCGTTGGTCAAATCGACGCCGTGGTTGCTGGCGTTGAACGCCAGCAAGCGGTACAGCGCGCCAGAGTCCAGCAGCCTCCAGCCCAATTCACGCGCGAGGATGCCAGCGACGGTCCCCTTGCCCGAACCGCTCGGGCCATCGATGGTGATGACCGGCGCTTGCGAATTCACAGCTTGCCCTCTTCGGCGACGCGGATACCCACATCGGCACACAGTTTCAGGAAGTTCGGGAACGACGTGGCAACGTTGGCGCAATCATGGATGCGGATCGGCGCACTGGCACGCAGCGACGCGACGCTGAAAGCCATGGCAATACGGTGGTCACCGTGGCCATGCACTTCGCCACCACCCAGCTGACCGCCCTCGATGATGATGCCATCCGGAGTGGGCTCGCACTTGATGCCCAGGGTGATCAGGCCGTCGGCCATCACCTGGATACGGTCGGATTCCTTCACCCGCAGCTCCTCAGCGCCGCGTAGCACGGTGCGCCCTTCGGCACAGGCGGCAGCCACGAACAGTACAGGGAACTCGTCGATGGCCAAGGGGACCAGCTCTTCAGGGATATCGATCCCTTTGAGCTTGGCACCTCGCACGCGCAGGTCGGCCACAGGCTCACCGCCGACTTCACGCTGGTTTTCCAGGGTGATGTCGCCGCCCATCAGGCGCAGGATGTCGATCACGCCGGTACGGGTAGGGTTGATGCCAACATGCTCGAGCACCAGCTCCGAGCCTTCGGCGATGGATGCCGCCACCAGGAAGAAAGCAGCCGAAGAGATATCCGCCGGCACTTCGATACGGGTTGCGGTGAGCTTGCCACCAGACTGCAGCGACGCGACCGGGCCGTTGCTCTGCACCTCGTAGCCAAAGCCGCGCAGCATGCGCTCGGTGTGGTCGCGGGTCGGTGCAGGCTCGGTAACGGTGGTGGCGCCTTCGGCGTACAGGCCTGCCAGCAACAGGCAGGATTTGACCTGGGCACTGGCCATCGGCAGCGTGTAGGTCAGGCCCTTGAGCTTGCTGCCACCGCGAATGGTCAGCGGCGGGCGGCCATCGGGGCCGGTCTCGACCACGGCACCCATCTCGCGCAGCGGGTTGGCCACACGGTTCATCGGGCGCTTGGACAGCGAAGCGTCACCGGTCATGGTCACATCGAACGGCTGGCCGGCCAGAAGCCCCGAAAGCAGGCGCATCGAGGTGCCAGAGTTGCCGACGTACAACGGGCCAGGTGGCGGCTTCAGGCCGTGCAGGCCAACGCCATGGATGGTTACGCGACCATGGTTGGGCCCTTCGATGACCACACCCATGTCACGAAATGCCTGCAGGGTCGCCAGGGCATCTTCGCCCTCGAGGAACCCTTCGACTTCGGTCGTGCCTTCGGCCAGCGAGCCGAGCATGATCGAACGGTGAGAAATCGACTTGTCGCCCGGTACGCGGATTCGCCCGGTCAGGCGGCCACCGGGTTGGGCCAGGAAAATCAGATCGTTGGCGTTCATAGCGTCCACATAGGCCCGGCGGGCCAGGATTTTACTGAAATGCTCGCGGGCAACCCGTGCACGGGTGAATACACCCAGCAGTTGGTGCCCGTCCCCAGCATCGACCGCGTCGCGCAAGGCGTCGAGGTCGCTGCGAAAAGTGTCCAGGGTGCGCAGGACGGCCTCGCGGTTGGCGAGGAAGATGTCATGCCACATGGTCGGATCGCTGCCGGCGATTCTCGTGAAATCGCGGAAACCTCCCGCAGCGTACCGGAAGATGTCGAGGTTTTCATTGCGTTTGGCCAACGAATCGACCAAGCCGAATGCCAGCAGGTGCGGCAGGTGGCTGGTGGCTGCAAGCACTTCGTCATGGCGCTGCACCGGCATGTGTTCCACATCGGCATCCAGCGCACGCCACAGGCGGTCGACCATGGCCAGCGCGGCCGGGTCGGTTTCTTCCAACGGCGTCAGGATGACCTTGTGGCGGCGGAACAGGCTGGCGTTGGCCGCCTCTACCCCGCTCTGCTCGGAGCCGGCGATAGGGTGACCGGGAACGAAGCGCGGCAGGCGCTCGCCAAATACGGCGCGCGCCTCGCGCACGACGTTACCTTTGGCACTGCCCACATCGGTGATGATCGCATCGCCAAGCTCCAGCTGGGCCAGGCGCGCCAGCACCTTCTCCATGGCCAGGATCGGCACGGCAAGCTGAATGACGTCGGCGCCGACACAGGCTGCGGCGAGGTCCGCTTCGCAGCGGTCAACCACGCCCAATTCTACCGCCAACTTGCGCGACGGCGCATCGAGATCGACACCGATCACCTCGCGGCACAGGCCGCTTTCACGCAGGCCCTTGGCGAAAGAGCCGCCGATCAGGCCGAGGCCGACCACAACCAGGCGGTCGATGATTGGCGCGGCTTTGGTTTTTGCTGCATTTACCACTGGTGCGAACCCTGTTCAGAAATCTAGGCAGCCTGTGGGCCCCACGGGGCTGCATTGCAGCCCGTCGCGACTCAAAGCCGCTTCTACAGGGCCCAACTCTGTCGAATCAAAGCACTGCTTTGGGATAGGAACCCAGCACCTTGAGCGCCACGGCCTCCTGGCTGATCTTCTCGAGCACCGCCTTGATCAGCGGGTCACGGTGGTGGCCAACGAAGTCGATGAAGAACACGTAGGTCCACTTGCCGCTGCGCGAGGGGCGAGTTTCGATACGGGTCAGGTCTATACCGTTCTCGTGGAACGGCACCAGAAGCTCATGCAGCGCACCTGGCTTGTTGCTCATTGAGACGATGATCGAGGTCTTGTCGTCGCCGGTAGGCGGCACTTCCTGCTGGCCGATCATCAAAAAGCGCGTGGAGTTGTCCGGGCGGTCTTCGATTTTTTCGGCCAGACGGGTCAGGCCATACAGGTTGGCCGCCATGTCACCGGCGATCGCGGCTGAATTCCACTCGCCCTTGACCCGCTTGGCCGCCTCGGCGTTGCTGGAAACCGCCACACGCTCGACGTTCGGGTAATGCGCATCCAGCCATTTACGGCACTGGGCCAAGGACTGGGCGTGGGAGTAGATGCGGGTGATGCTATTGGTCTTGGTGCTCTCGCCGACCAGCAGGTGATGGTGAATACGAAGCTCGACCTCGCCACAGATCACCATGTCGTGCTCGAGGAAGCTGTCCAGAGTGTGGCTTACCGCGCCTTCGGTGGAGTTTTCCACCGGCACCACGCCGAAGTTGACGGCCCCGGCTGCCACCTCACGGAACACTTCGTCGATAGCCGCCATCGGGCGGCTGACCACGGCGTGGCCGAAGTGCTTCATGGCCGCCGCCTGGGTAAAGGTGCCCTCAGGGCCGAGGTAGGCGACCTTGAGCGGCTCCTCCAGGGCCAGGCAGGACGACATGATTTCGCGGAACAGCCGCGCCATCTCTTCGTTGCCCAGCGGGCCTTTGTTGCGCTCCATCACCCGTTTGAGCACGGCAGCTTCGCGCTCAGGGCGGTAGAACACCGGCTTTTCGCCCTCGGCCAGTGACGCCGTCTTGACCCGCGCCACTTCTTCGGCGCAGCGGGCACGGTCGCTGATCAGCTCGAGGATCTTCTCGTCGAGGCTGTCGATGCGTACCCGCAGGGCCTTGAGTTCCTGTTCGGACATCAACCGTGCTCCTTCTCGAATTCGGCCATGTAGGCCACCAGGCTCTCAACGGCCTCCAGGCCCAGGGCGTTGTAGATCGAGGCGCGCATGCCACCCACCGAGCGGTGGCCCTTGAGGTTGAGCAGGCCCCGGGCGTCAGCGCCGGCCAAGAAGGCTTTGTCCAGGCGCTCGTCAGCCAGGCGGAACGGCACGTTCATCCACGAACGGGCGTTGTGGCTGATCGGGTTGGTATAGAACTCGCTGGCGTCGATGAAGCCGTACAGACGGTCCTTCTTGGCGCGGTTGCGTTGCTCCATGGCCTCGACGCCGCCCTGCTGCTTGAGCCACTCGAACACCAGGCCCGAGAGGTACCAGGAATACGTAGCCGGGGTGTTGTACATCGAGCCGTTGTCGGCAGCGACCTTGTAGTCGAGCATGGTCGGGCAGCTGCTGCGAGCGCGGCCAATGAGGTCCTCGCGAACGATCACCACCACTAGGCCGCTTGGGCCGATGTTCTTCTGCGCGCCAGCGTAGATCATGCCGTACTGGGAGACATCGATCGGGCGCGAAAGAATGTCGGAGGACATGTCCACCACCAGCGGAACGTCGCCGGTTTCAGGTACCCAGTCAAACTGCAGGCCGCCAATGGTCTCGTTGGACGCATAGTGGACGTAGGCTGCGTTCTTGGTCAGTTTCCACTCGTTCTGGCCCGGGATCGCCAAGTAGTCGTAGGGCTTGGCACTGGCCGCGATGTTGACAGTACCGAAACGGCGCGCTTCTTCGATGGCCTTTTTCGACCAGATACCGGTCTCGACATAGTCGGCAGTGGCGTTTTCCGGCAGCAGGTTCAGTGGAATTTCAGCGAACTGCTGGCTGGCGCCACCCTGCAGGAACAGGACTTTGTAGTTGGAGGGGATGGACAGCAGGTCACGCAGGTCCTGCTCGGCCTTCTCGGCGATGGCCACGTAATCGTCGCTGCGATGGCTCATCTCCATCACCGACAAGCCCTTGCCGTTCCAGTCCAGCATTTCGGCCTGGGCGCGCTGCAACACAGCGTCAGGAAGCGCAGCAGGGCCTGCGCAGAAGTTAAAGGCTCGTTTGCTCACATCCACTCTCGCTCTGCCAAATAGTACAAATCTTGATTCGGTTGCTACATACCCTGCAGGAACAGTGGCGCCTGCATCGCGAGCTGCGCTCGCTCCTACACAGTCAAACGGGGCGACCTTGGTCGCCCCGCTCGGGTTTTACACCTGTTTATTCCTGTGGAGCCTCTTCGGCGCCCGCAGCTTCATCATCGGGTGCATTGGCCTCGATACCGTCCTCGTCCGCCTCGATCATGTCGTCGAGCTCGTCCTCGGATGGCTCCTGGATACGCTCAAGGCCCACCAGGGTTTCGTCGCTGGCCAGCTTGATCAGCGTCACGCCCTGGGTGTTACGGCCCAGGCTGGACACTTCACCCACCCGCGTGCGCACCAGCGTGCCTTGGTCGGAAATCAGCATGATTTCCTCACCTTCCTGCACCTGGATAGCGCCGATCAGCAGGCCGTTGCGCCCTTTGGTCCCCATGGCGATCACACCTTGGCCACCACGGCCGCGACGCGGGAACTTGGAAAGCGGCGTACGCTTGCCGAAGCCACGCTCCGAAGCAGTGAGGATCTGCGCGCCGGATTCGGGGATCAGCATCGAAATGATCTGCTGCCCTTTGCCCAGCTTCATGCCCCGCACACCACGGGCGGTACGGCCCATTTGGCGCACCACGCTTTCGGCGAAGCGGATAACCTTGCCGGCGTCGGAGAACATCATCACTTCCTTGGCACCATCGGTGATCGCAGCAGCGATCAAGGTGTCGCCTTCCTTGAGCTTCAGGGCGATCAGGCCACTGGTGCGCGGACGGGCGAATTGCGCCAGCGGCGTTTTCTTGACCGTACCGGAGGCGGTAGCCATGAAGATATAAGCGCCGGTCGGTTCGGCCACCCACTCAGGCGTGTCGCCGTCCTCTTCGTCGATTTCTTCCGGCTCGACGATTTCACCTTCGATGACACCGTCGTCGCCATCTTCCAGCTCTTCTTCAGGGTCGGCGTTCTGCTGCAGAGCCTCGAGGTCGATCTGCAGCATGGCGGTGATGCGCTCACCCTCCTCCAGCGGCAGCAGGTTGACCAGCGGGCGGCCACGGGCGGCGCGGGAGGCTTCAGGAATGTCGTAGGTCTTGAGCCAGTACACTTTACCCTTGCTGGAGAACAGCAGCAGCGTGGCATGGCTGTTGGCGACCAGCAGGTGTTCGATGTAGTCCTCGTCCTTGACGCCAGTGGCCGACTTGCCCTTGCCGCCACGGCGCTGGGCCTGGTACGCGGACAACGGCTGGGTCTTGGCATAGCCGCCGTGAGAGATGGTCACCACACGCTCTTCTTCGGGGATCATGTCGCCGTAGTTGAGGTCGTGGCGGGCATCGAGGATTTCGGTGCGACGGGCATCGCCGTACTCGGCACGGATCGCTTCGAGCTCTTCGCGGATCACTTCCATCAGGCGCTGGGCGCTGTTGAGAATGCGGATCAGCTCGCCGATCTGTTCCAGGATTTCCTGGTACTCGGCCAACAGCTTCTCGTGCTCCAGACCAGTCAGGCGGTGCAGGCGCAGGTCGAGGATGGCCTGAGCCTGTTCCGGCGACAGGTAGTACTTGCCATCACGCAGGCCGTACTGCTCTGGAAGGTCCTGCGGGCGGCAGGAGTCGGCACCGGCACGTTCGACCATGACCTGCACGGCACTGGATTCCCAGGCCTTGGCGATCAGCGCCTCCTTGGCTTCGGACGGCGTCGGCGAGGCTTTGATCAGGGCGATGACCGGGTCGATGTTGGACAAGGCAACGGCCTGGCCTTCAAGGATATGGCCACGCTCGCGAGCCTTGCGCAGCTCGAATACGGTACGGCGGGTCACCACTTCACGGCGGTGACGCACGAAGGCTTCGAGCAGGTCCTTGAGGTTGAGCAGGCGCGGGCGCCCGTCGACCAGCGCGACCACGTTGATCCCGAACACGCTCTGCAGCTGAGTTTGCTGGTAGAGGTTGTTCAGCACCACCTCGGGCACTTCGCCACGGCGCAGCTCGATTACGATGCGCATACCGTCCTTGTCGGACTCGTCGCGCAGCTCGGTGATGCCTTCGATTTTCTTTTCTTTGACCAGCTCGGCGATCTTTTCGATCAGGCGAGCCTTGTTCAGCTGGTACGGCAGCTCGGTGACGACGATCTGCTGACGGCCGCCGACCTTGTCGATGTCTTCGATGTGGGAGCGGGCGCGCATGTAGATGCGGCCACGGCCGGTGCGGTAGGCCTCGATGATGCCCTGGCGGCCATTGATCAAACCTGCGGTCGGGAAGTCCGGGCCGGGGATGTACTGCATCAGCTCGTCGACGGTGACCTCAGGGTTGTCGATCAGCGCCAGGCAGCCATCGATGACCTCGCCGAGGTTGTGCGGCGGGATGTTGGTCGCCATGCCCACGGCGATACCACTGGAGCCGTTGACCAGCAGGTTGGGGATGCGCGTAGGCATGACCGCCGGGATTTGTTCGGTGCCATCGTAGTTGGGCACCCAGTCGACGGTTTCTTTGTGCAGGTCGGCCAGCAGTTCGTGGGCCAGCTTGGCCATGCGCACTTCGGTGTATCGCATGGCTGCGGCGTTGTCGCCGTCGACCGAACCGAAGTTGCCCTGGCCATCGACCAGCAGGTAACGCAGCGAGAACGGCTGGGCCATACGTACGATGGTGTCGTAGACCGCAGTGTCGCCGTGGGGGTGGTACTTACCGATCACGTCACCGACCACACGGGCGGATTTCTTGTACGGCTTGTTCCAGTCGTTGCCCAGTTCGCTCATTGCATAGAGGACGCGACGATGCACGGGCTTCAAGCCGTCACGCGCATCGGGCAGCGCTCGCCCGACAATCACGCTCATCGCGTAGTCGAGGTAAGACTGTCTCAGTTCGTCTTCGATATTGACCGGGAGGATTTCTTTGGCCAGTTCGCCCATGAGAAGCCTGATTCCTTTTTCTGGTGAAACTTCGCAGCTCCATCAAGGGCCGAACGAAGCTCGCCGCCGCAGCGCAAAGGGGTGCGACGACTTACGACAAATCAATGAGTTGTAGCATGGATCTGCGCAATGAAGGCCG
>NZ_JBJJLN010000086.1:0-10889 GCF_046230725.1 Pseudomonas sp. KCJK9000
GGTGCTAGTGGTAGATCAGATTGCGCAAATTTAAATCATACTTTATTTAATGCCAACTAGAGACATGCCAGAAGTGATTATTCCTTCCTAATAGCACAAAAAACTGAAGCCTGAGCTTGAATCTACCCACACTGGTGGATGGCTGAATAGATGGCGAAGAAAGGCCCTTCATCATTGCGCCGCTGCTTCGGGGGGGCATCAGTCTCTAGTCTGAGACCAAAAAATTCCCATACTCTGCTCACGCCACCTACCGCTAAGGTTGTCATCATGCTCAAATCAGGCTCATACCAAATCAAGGTGTGGGGCTTCCATGATCGACCTGCTGAACGTTCTGCGCTACAAGAGTGAGAGCACCGATATTGACTTCAAGTCCGCCCAGTACCGCTTCAATGGCGGCACTGAGGCTGATAAATCAGAGCTACTCAAGGACATCCTCGCGATCGCGAACTCCTGGCGTGATGGCATAGGCTATATCCTTTTGGGATTTAAGGATCAGCGTCCGCACCCCGCTGAAGTCGTCGGCATACAAGACAGCATTGATGACTCCCGGATACAGCAGTTCGTGAACAGCAAGGTGAAACCGAAGCTGACGTTCAGCTACGAGGAACACCTGTATGAAGGTAAGACCGTAGGTATCATCATCATTCCTAAGCAGAAGCGTCCGTTTTACCTCACAAGCCCTTACGGCAAGCTCAAGAGCAATGTGGTGTATGTCCGTCGAGGCAGCAGCACTGACGAAGCGGAGCCGGTTGAGGTCATCGCGATGGGGAATGAAGATAGCGGGCGTGGCGATCTGAAAATCGAACTGTCCCTACTTACTCCCGAGAACGAGAAGCTTCCGAATAGCTTCACTCGCACCTACTTGCATTTCACTGAAGAATTTCCAGACTTCGAGAGGAAGCGGGAGCCCCGTGGCCCCTTTGATTTTTCGTTCGATCTCGATAGAGACAACAGTGATTTTTGGCGAGAGTACGGCGATTTCTCATACGTCAACCACGCTCGTATCGTGTTGCGATTTGTGTTGACCAATCGATCTAGCGTGCAGCTGTCCAACGCCAAGCTTGAGGTCACCGTGGAAGATGTCGACTCTCAAGGTGTTCAAATGATCGCTGAGAGGGATCTGCCTGATGAGCCAAAGGCTACGAGTAACATTGCCGACACATTGCCTCTAGACACGATACGCGTAAAAACAGAAGCGAACCTTGAGATAGATGAAAGCGGTGTAACCCCGGTATGCCACATTCGTATCGGATCTATCTTACCCGGAGAGCAGGGCAGATCAGAGCTGCTTGCAATTCTCCCGCATGCCCCAGGGAAATTGCGCCTTCACCTGCGTGTTCTAGGGCGCGAGCTGGCTACTCCGATCGTAGAAGATCACGTGATAGAGGCAACCGGCGAGGTTCTCTCGCTCGACTTCGAGGGCTACAAAAGCTTCGTCATTGGAGAGAGAGCCGAGTGCAGCTGAGGAGGTGAAAGGCTGTGCTTCGATTGGCAAGGCCGTCCTCACTAAGTCTTGATTTTGGCCTGATCAAGGCGAGGCTTTCTGGCTAATGGGTCAGCCTAGAGACGTGGATGCAATGCGCCAAGATTGTCGCATGGATGACATTAAGTGTAAAAAATGCGACATTTTTATTTTTTTTGGAACATCCCCCTCTTGAAATTTTTTTTGCCAAACGGAGTTTATTATTTGTAAGCAAAACCGAAGCAGTGGTCGCTGGCCAACCGCATCCGTGAGCTAGGATGTGCTGCCTGCTTCTGCTAATTCTCCGTCCCTCGACTCACTGGATTTTTCTCTTCTGGAGCAATTTCTCTACAGATTTGAGCTCCGGTGCTGCTGCTGGCTGCGCTTCATTCCTGCCAAGGCAAAAACATTTCGCTTTATCCGGCCAAAGGCCGGCTAGCCTTTCCGAACCAAAAATCGAGCTGCCAGTGGTCTCGAAGCCGTTCTGCGGGATGTCAGGTATCCTTGACCTTAGACTTGGTCTAAAGCTGTGAAAGCCAAGTCGAGGCAACAGCGTTTGCTGGCTTGCCGCTCATGGTCGGAAGGGGGGCTTGTGCTTTTGATGGCAGATTGCTAGATTTCGGGTTGCGCAGGGTAGGCGCATCACACCCGTCATTGAAAGCTGGCAACGGCACTACCTGTTTGTTATCTCATGCACTAGGCCATGTTAATTTCCAGGCCCTGTAGTGACGTAGACGGGTGGCGTTGCGGAAAGGGTGGAGAAATCGACATGAGCGTCATACCTGCAGTACCTCCGTCTACCCTCGTCGGTATCAAGCGTGATGCTAAACGCATCAAAGATGACAATCCCGATCTCGCTCACTTCGCTGCCTTAAATCTGTCCGCTAGGCGTTCAGGCTTTGAGAGCTTTCAGCACGCACGGAAATTACTGAAGGCTGGAGCGAGGGCACCTTTGCTGTTCAGCATCTATCTGTCGGCCTATTGGCGCGACTCCTCGACAAAACCAAGCTCAAGTGGTCTCGAAGTACTTGAGGTCAAGCTCCCAAAGCCGCTGCTGGAGTTCTTGAGCAAACGTCAGTGTAGCTACGCGCAGGGATTGAAGGGGTTCTTCGTCGAGTGCTCAGATCATCTCGAGATGAAGAGCAACGCTGATAGCCAGGCGCGAGCTCGTGAGCTGCTGAGGCGTGCGGCATTGTCGCTGCAATTCATGGAGGCGACGGGGCTTGGGCCGGCTTCTACCAAGGCTCAGGTCGCTGTGGTTGAACCTGCAACAGATCTGCCTTCGTCAGATCACATCTCAAGATGGATTTGCTCTGAAACAGGCAGTTGGCTGATGCTTGATGAGCCTTATGACCATGTGACAAAGGCTGAAGAGCAAGAGCGCCGGGATGCCTGGGTTCAGGGCAAAGGTTTCGTTTGGGCAAAACCATCTTGGCAAGGTTTGTACAATCCAGGCCATGCGCTGCCATTTTTCGTGACCAGCGATGTTGGTTTGCTTAACCGTACCATCAGCGCTGTCGGAAAACTTGCTGAGCAGTCCGATGCCTGGGGTTACCGTTCGGAGCCATTCAACACTCAGTATGTGAGCCCCGCTAGGCAGCAATCTGGGAAGAGGCGCAAACCTCGTCTAGGCACCACATATGTGTACAGCAAGAACGCTATTGAGTACCAATGGAAGGAGGGTTGGGCCTCACGTTGGCGCCCTGACCAGCAAATGCCTTTGGCAGATCACAAGGAAATGGGAAGGACATTGAAGGGCCTGTACGCTTCGCCAACGCCTATCAGAGCCCACTCACAGCTCCTGAAAATCCAGTCCGAGCTAGAAGACTGGATGTTTGCTGAGTATCGGGGAGAGAACAGGCGAGAAGTGGATGTGGACGTTTACTACGGCGGCCACGAAATTCCAGAATTTTCAACCCGTACTGAGATGCTGGCTGCAGTGGATCACGTTCGCTCGATCATGGTTGGCACCTATCCGGATTCGAAGCCATTGAGAGATCTGCTCAAAAAATTGGACTCAGCTCGCGGGATAATTGCCAAGGGCTAAAAGTAGAACGGACTCAGAAACCGGCACGCGAGTGCCGGCTTTCTTTTCCGGCTTGTTCAACCTGCAAGCCGAAACGCGGCGAGCGCATAGACATTTTGAGTATCACGTTTTTGCCTGTCCATTCGTAGTAGCGCGCTGGGAGAAGGGGACGCTAGAGCGGAGCGAATCGCTGCGCTGGTGGCCCAGGCTTGGGTTATCAGTGAGCTCGGTCAATAACACTGCGCTCACACGAACCCAGCAACCTGTGCAGGGGCGGTTATGTAGTAAAAATCAAAATACGTAGGCCGCAAAAATTGCGGCCAAACGACCATATCCAGTCAATACCAATGGGCACCAACATGTCAGAGCAAGATGTCATTGATGAAGCAACTAGACTACGCAACCAGCGCATAGCTGAAGACCTAGCTCAGGCTATTCATCAGCACGCTCCTCACATACGAGAGACACTCGAAACATTTGGCAAGTGGGTCTCTGATGCCTATTCAAAGCTAGCCCCAGCGATCAAGTGGGTCGCCTCCGTAGATTGGAAGCATGTGCAGGAGCGCTTCGAAAGTTTCCCGGAAGCCTCGAGCCAGGCCATGAAAGTAGCGTCTCGAGAGGGATGGTTCTTCAACTGGCAAGGCGGATTTCAGGATGTTATGGAGCTGACCGAGCGTATCCGGGATGCGGAGAGCGCTAGCGACATCGACAGAATCCTGATGGCTTACTACAACGATTATTGGGATTACTATGCCGAGCTGATAGCAGAAAAATACCCTGCTCGAAAAGCTGCTATCCACGCTGCCATTGACGCGCACAGGAATTTTTCGCCGGCTGGCTACTCGTTGAGCATCCCAGTGTTCTTGGCGCAGGCCGACGGCATTTTTTCCGAAGTCACTGGCATTCCGTCAGCGATGGACAAGGTACGGGGTCAAAATATCATCAAGGGAAGCCAGTGGCTGAGTGAGCAGATTGGTGCAGATGTAGAGGCCATTGGTTGCCTGCTTCCTATCCTGGAACTACACGAGCTGGACATCTTAAAAAGCCAACGAGCCCGTGAAGCAAAAGCCCAGGAGTCCGGCAGGTTTTTTGATGCTTTGAACCGCCACCAGGTCATGCACGGAGAGGTGTCTGACTACGGTACCGAGATCAACAGTGTGAAGGCTTTCTCATTCCTCCTCTTCGTAGCACTGCATGTGCCAGAAATACTGGCCGAAGCAAAGCGGCGATCAGATGAACAACCGGAGGCTCAAGATGATGAAAATGCATGAATAGCCCAATCCCTTCAAAGGGCAAGCAGGCGAGCCCAGAAACGTGCTCCTTTACTGCGATCTCTTGCTTTTAGCTAAGGAGGTCGCAGCGCTTAACCTCTCGTTGAGGAGCTGCTTCTCAGAGGTTGGTACCCGGTTATCAGAGGTGTTTTCATTTACTTTATTGAGCGCTTGAGCGGCAGTAGGCATAGTCGTGAGCCGGCCGTTCGGTATTGCGCGTTAAGGTGGAGATTTAGCAGGAAGGTCTCGCCTGGATGCTGATGGATTTGGAGTGGAGGCACAGGATGCTTGGGCACGAATCACTGCCAGCGTACGACGGTCGAGCGACCGTCTACCTCGATCAAAATATTCTCGACTTGGCTGCCAAGCAGCGAGATCCAGACTTTTTCACGAGACTTGCTGAAGCCTATCAAGTCGTCTATTCAGACGACACGCTACGTGAAATCAAGCGCAGTGGTAGGCCAGAGGGATTTCTAGAGGTGCTGTGCTCTCTCCGAGCCATGCATTTCAAATACGCGCTCGACGATAGCTTTCAGCCTACGGGACGATTGCTGATCTGCTCGCTGTCTCCACTACAAGCTTATCAAAGCTACTTGACAGTGGAGCCTGTCTACGAAGCATTGCTGGCTTCAGCTCACCAAACGACACTGAAAATGTACGGAGGTCGTAAGGAAAGTAGCTTTGAGGAGATCTCTGCAGAGCAAGTCGATTCCTTCGGAAACCTCATGAAGCATCTCTCGGATCAGATGGTTGAGCTCGGTGATGGTTACCAGGAACTGACTGAAGCAGCAGCGAAGTGCATTGATCAGTTGCAGAAGCAATACGTGATTGCTGCCGATGTGTCGTCCAGAGAAATGTCGAAGCACTTCAACAGCGGCGAAGGGGTGTCAGGAATCCAAAGCTATCGAGAAGCGGTAGGTACCGGGCCCAAGCAGCTCAACAACATTGAGCCTCCAAATGTGATTCAGAAAATCTGGGCGCTGTATAAAGACCTTGATGGCTACCAAGGTATGGGGTTCTCGATTGAGAATTTCCTAGGGATCTCCAGGCATCCCGTTTACGGGCGTGATATGCACCAGCACGAGCAGGTGACCAGCATCTACAACGTACTCAATGTCATCGGCTACAGGCCGGATAGCCGACTTGATCGGGAGCAGCGACATGTCGCGGCAATTAGCGATGCTGCTCATGCTTCCATAGCCTCGCATTGCGATGTCCTGCTCAGCGGTGACACTGCATTTGTGAGCAAGGTGCGGGCGATCTACGAGTATCTACAGATCCCTGCACAGATAGGACTCATAACGGTGGAGGATGGGCGAATTGTTGTCGATGTGTAGGAGTCTCGTTCTGGAAAACTGTCGGATCGGTACCACGAGGCTAAGTTGACGTAGGCAAAAAAACACATGCTCAGAGGCGGGATCGATCCTGTACAAAATTTTGCCCTTGGAACCTCAGCCCCAAGCTCGAACTGATCGTGGGCACCTTTTTATCCGGAGTGCTCTAGATTAGCGTTGTGGTCGTTGCGTTCAGCTGAGCATTTCGATAAGAAAACGAGTTTGATGCCATAACACAAGGATTGCTGTTGGTATGACTTTGATTAACGTTCCTCTCGAGCAGCAGCTCGCTATCAGCGCTGTTGATGTGAAAGCGCTTCACGTAGCAGTAGACAAATGTCTTCATGAGCAACGCTCTACACCGATTCATGAGCTTGGCCTCAGAGAGTGCGGATCACAAATTGGTCGTGCGCTTGACGCATTTCATCTTGCTATCGACGCGCACAGTCGGGCGAAAACATCTGCCAAATGGGAGCAGACCAAGGCAGGCGCGATGAAAGCTGGAAGTGATCTGGTGCACGTCGTTTGTCACATGAAGGGGCGAATCGAGACCGAGCAGAAAGAGGCGCTACTTTTTTTCATCGATGATCAGATCAGACCGCCTCTCTTCCCGAGCAAGCGACTATCGGTCAGCATCCCATTTGGCTGGCGGCAGTCTACGAGCTCAGACTGGAAACACGGGCAAATCGCTTTCGACTACGATTATGACCCTCGCCCGGACTTCTCAGCCTTGCTGTCAGAGCGAAAGTCCAGTGCGTCCAAAGCAGCGAGGGAGCGAGAAAACACTCTGTATAGAGAGTGGGATCGTTTGAAGATGCAGGCTCTGCTGGCTGTACGTGAGTTCTTCCGGAACGGGGGAGATGGTGACTCAGTCCCTGAGGTTTTCTCTATCCGTCCGAATCCACATGGCGGAGGCCTGAACAACAACAGCTGCAGGTTTTGGCAACAAGCGCGGTCAAGCTCCTGCGATCCATGCGGGGCATCGGATTAAGCTTCCCTCTCTAGGGGGGGCGGAAAGATGAAAGCAGCTGGTTACTTCAGCCCGAGCTCAGTCAGCGCCTTGACTCCATCGGCGTCTGCGACACGAGCGATCTCAGACGGTGTCCAAACTGCAACCTCACGATTGAAGATTTCGCTCGATTTGAACGGCAACGTCACAACTGCGTCGAGCATGCCGACGGATGGATTTTGATAGCGATCAAAGTCATCTAGCTGCAGAAAATAGCAGGCGGCGTATTCGGAAAAGACCAGCTTAGCTGATGCGCGGAGGTGCAGATGCTCGCGGAGCAACTCAAGGGCAAAGCCCGCCCCCCGTACTGCTTCAACAGCGATAATCAGGCGATTCGGGCACAACGGCAGGTCATGCGGAGCTGCTTCTCCAGGTAGTTCACTCATGGCTGATGCGCACCGCGACTAATCTCGTTCACCTGGCTCATGATTGCCCTTGTCCCTTCCGTATGATCTGTCTATCGAATGAGCAATCACGTGCTCCCTCGCGGCCTAAAGGGTACACGGATTTCCGATACATCGCCTATCCCCGAAGGGGCTAGGGGGCGCGACAGGGTTGAGCATCATTGCGCTTTCAGTGCGCGCCTGCGATGACCTTTGGATGAGCGGGGTGTACCGTAATAGGTTCGACTGACTAACACGCCAAAAGCCTGGGAATGAAGAGAACACTGCTGGGCATGGCGGAAGCAGGTGTGCCTCTACTGACGCAAGCGTTGGAGGCCATCAGGGCGTACAACGAGGCGACGGCCCAGGGCCGACCCGAGGCTGAGCTCGAGCGCCTTCGCATCGAGGCAGATCACCTATTCCAGACCGTAGTGGACTATCAACTGCACAAAGCCGGTACCTTGGGTGAGTCGACTCATTAGTGAGCTCGATCCTGTGAGGGCGCGCCAAGATTCGGGATCTAGCTGCCGGGGCGACTGGCGCCGAAGGTTGCAATTGAACACATTCGGCGCCCCCAGAAGAACCTGTAGGAGACTGAGTTGGCTTTAACTTCAGCTCGCCAGAGGGCTCTAATCGCAGGCGAAAACGTCCCAGTAATTTACCCAGTAATATTCCTGCCTGAAGCCGCCGGGCCTGAGTCCTGGAGCGTTGATCACTGAAGCGCTCTCTACGAACACTTTGATCTTATCGCCGGCAATCTGCTCAACCGTGCCTTGGTAGCGAATGCTTCCTTGATCTTGGCAAACGCGATCACCCACAGCTTTCGTCTTGTTCATAGCCAAACGTAGGAGCTCTTGGCGCTCTCTAGCTGCTTTCTCCTGCGCCTGACGGATCATCTGTGCACGTTGCTCAGAGGAGACATAGCCCCAGTCGAACACCGTTTGATCAAATGAGGCGTCTCCTGGGAAGCGTCGCTCTAAAACCAGCAGATTCGCACCTCTGGCTGAAAACGCAAAAGTCAGCAGGTTCTGGGATTTGGAATGGCAGACAAAGCCCTCACTGTTTGTAAATAGTGCTTCGTTTCCAGCTTTGTAAGGAATGGCGTAGCCACGGGTACTTGTACAATATCGCTCTAGGTCTATCGCAATGTCGTTGCGAGCGGCCTTGTCAAAAACCGTTGCTGCGATACCCAACCCGGGGGGATAAAACTGCACATCGGTCTGCGGGGAAGCTGCTTTTATGATCTCACTCGCAGCCTTCTCTGGTGAAAGGTCTGCATACGGGTTAGTGAGTGAACACCCTGCCACAGCGCTGATCACTATCCCGAAAAGTCCATTTTTTAGCTTCAAAACAAGTCCTTAGTCGATTGCAGTGGCTTTTGGCCATGTTAACGCGTTCTTGGTAAGTCATCTAGGATCGTCGGGCTCGCTTCGCAAAGCCACCACGGCATTCATCGGTACACCGTCATAGGTGCGACCACGATCGAAGGTAGTGGGTACGTTGAGGTTGATACGAGTCGCTAGACTGGTACCCAGATGATCCACGAGATTCGAGCGTTGGAGGCAGCGGGCTATAGTCACCGACACTGATCTACCCAGATACAAAGGCATTGGAGTAACCGCAATGGTGAAGGATCTCACTACCGTTTTGCCTCCTGACCATCCGATGTATATCGATGCCGTGGAGGCTATGAAACGGTATCACCAAGCGCAAGCCGACGGTGTCAGCGAGGCGCAGGTCGAGCGCCTGCGGCTTTTGGCTTAGCATAGATTTCAGGCCGTTACTGACTACCAGCTGCACGCATTTGGTGGCCCAACTGAGAACAGCCATTAGCTGCGAAATACCATGCCACTTGGCCCTGGGGCACCGCTTGGAAGGGCAGGCGTTCTAGCGGCATAGAGTCACTTTGGAGGGCAAAAAAGTGAGAGATCGTGGGCGGAGCGCGCCGGCGTGACGGATGGAAGCCCGAAGGGCCGAGACGTCGCAAGGCGATGGCTCGGTTCAAGACAGCCGGGCCAGTAGGACACGCCCTCAACGCTCTACAAAGCTTTCAACATGCGCTGCAGGCTCTGATGCTCCCAAGTCGATAACAGAGCAATAGGATCTGCCCGATCCCCTGAATAGAAACCCCAGCACTTTCCCTCCGGGCTCACACACCGCTCGCAGTAGTCCAGCTCATCACAGTCGTTGTAGATCGTGATTCGCCATCCCTCAACATTGATCTCGAAATGGCAGGCGTACACCTGCTCCCAGGTCTGGCTGCCTACCTTGGTCATTGCCCGCCGTCCGAGCACCACTTCTCGCAACACCTGACAGACCTCTCGAGCCGTCAGTGTGGTTGAGGAGGTGCCACTGCAGTCGTCTAGAGTCATACGCATCTTCCCTCGGTCATCCGGTCGAGGGTATTAGCTTTCGCATAGAGGAGTGACGTCATGACTTCAATCGACGAAAGCTTGGATGACGATCGCATCATCAAAAGGGCCCTCTTGCGTATCAAAACCATTGGCTTAGCTAAGGGCGTAGGCCACCGCCACTGGGGCCTAGAGCATGATCGGCAGGCTCCCTTTTTCCCTGGCACCAGAAGCATGTATCAGGTGTGCTAGCTAGCTTGAGAGTTGTCTCAACTGGCTTACTCCAATTTCAACGGCGCCAGGGGTTGATTAGTTGTAACAAGATGAGTAAGGTGGGAATGACTATCACATGCATGTGATAGCGATTATCAATAAGGAGCTGTACATGGAATCGAACTTCTCCACTCCGCTGTCTGAGGCTTTTACCAAGAAACGGCAGGGTGCCACGTTTGAAGATGCTCGGCCTAAAAGCTTGCTTAAGAAGCTGATTCTCAAGGCCGCTGCCGACTGTATGCTACCGACTGCCCATCACCCCTGCAGCTGGAACTGGTAAGTGAAGTATGCCCTCCTTCATAGGGGGGCATCTTGTAAGGGAATACTCATGAATCAAACTTGGCGCATCGGGGACTTAGTTCCTGAAAATTCTCCTGCCTTCGTAAAAAGCTGCTATGAGGGTGTACTACCCTACCTCACTGATTTTTTAACTGCACAGCATCCACATCGAAACGGTGTAATGTGCCCATTCATGCCCAAAGCGCTAGGCTCTAAAAATGTTCACTTCACTTATTTTAAAAGTAGTGGCACGGATCCGCAGCTCCAAGAGCTAATAGCAGCGTGCGTGGACTATTACAAAAATCGTGAGGATGCTACTTATGGGGCCCTTGTAATCTTACTCGAAGAAAACTTCGATATGCATCGATTGCTAAGGGCGCACATCGACGCGAAGCACAATTGCATAAAGAACGAGTTAATGCTAGGCGCGTTATACAAAGACAGTCAGGCGCCTAGCTTGCACTCACAAGAATATTTTCCGCTCAGAACACCTACTCCAAT
>NZ_JBJJLN010000087.1:0-10722 GCF_046230725.1 Pseudomonas sp. KCJK9000
GGCTGAAATTATACCGCTACAAATTATTCCGGTTAAGAAGTTTGTGGATTCTTCTGGGTTCGATTCCAGGGTGGGGAAACTTAGTGAGAGCGATAACATGTTTTTGTGAAAATTACCGAGTATTTCCATCATTGCTAAGCATAGATCTATTGCCGCGTCCGCCCTCATTAATTCTGCATTGAATTGTTGCCACTCCCTCTCGAGCTCATCAAAAAATGTTTCAAAATCATCTTCAGGTATTTCGTTCGAGATTATGCAGTCTTTATCAATGTTGTTCTTTGTCATCTTTTAGCCGGTTTTATCGAATGGTTGATTGGTAGATGTATACTTTTACTATCTCGCAAAAAGGCGATCAACACGCCCTACGCTCACCGGTACCATTTAATCGTCTAGCAGCAGCGAACATCCTTGCGGATCTAGCAGGCCTGATAATTCAAGCCTACACAGTTCAATCATCGAACGTAGGTGTTGCCACCGGTACTGATCTTGTAGATGGTCTCGGAGTAGGGCAGACGAGCAATGATTGTGGTAGCGTTCACTACAGCTCCCATCGTCATGCCACGGCAAAGCAGGTTCACATAGCCCTGGATACGAACGCACATCGCATCAGCGCTATCGATGAAATTCGTCTTGTTGAGACGAAGCATGATGACTGTCCTTCCCTCCGGTACCGCTCAAATTGGCGGTACTGCGAAGATAGTAACCTGGGTGTAGACGACCAAGCAGAGCAGGGCGATGCCGGCTGCGATTAAAGCCTTTTTCATGGGATGAGAGTCCTATCTCAGAATCAATCGATGCGCTTAACGATACCGAACCGGCCTTCTTTGAAATCGCTGGCCCTGAGCACAGCAGGAGCAGCTTGGTCACAGCTGTAGGTCGAGTAACTCACCGGCGGATTACCGAATCGATCCGAGCTACGATCAGCGCATCCTGAAGAAGAGGCAACGATGTAGAGCGGCTTAGTGATCGCTTCGTTTGGAACTTGAAGTCCCATAGAGAAACGGATGCTTGCTCTGTGAGCAAAATCGTTAGCGTCGTCGTGATAATTACCCAGGAAGGTCGCATAGCTGCTCCAGCTAACGAACTCAAAGCCCATGACACCAAGCCGCTTAAGCTCACCACCGTTTGATGCGTAAACGATCAGAGGGGCCAGCCGGGGATCTTTGCTCTTGGACGAGTAGGTCACCTTCGCGGTTATGTACCGAGAACCGCGCTCAGCTGATCGGTACTCATACTCATCCCCGTGTTCGTTGAAGCTCCATTGGCCGGCCACTTGAGCAGACTGAAGCGAGACGGCGCTGTCGTCCGCGGTGAACGAGCCTTTGACCGGGATCGCTTTCATACCAAGAGCGGCCAGTCGGCGCTCTTCTTGTTCCTTAGCTTCGCGATCCTTGACCATTTTTTGCACAAGGCCATTTCCGATCGCGGCTTCGGCGGAATCGGCGTAGCGGGAGGTTAACGATGCCAAGACTGCTTTCGCGGTGGTCTCATCCCCGGCGTCCACAGCCTTTCTTACCTGGGCCAAGAACACTGCCGGTGTCTCTTTGAGAGTCTTATTTTCCTGTTCGAGCTGGGTGATCCTGGTTTTCGCAGCTGCAATCTGTGCTTGCAGAGAGCTGACGTCCCCTCGAAGACTCTCCGCCTGCTTTCTGTAGGCTTCGCCACCATCTCCACATCCCGTAAGTGAAAGAGCCATACAAGAAACCAGAAAACCATTCCTCACGAAACACTCCTTGGGCATTCCTCGCATCAGGAATGGCAATTTAACATCATTCCGCACCCACCGAAACGAAATGGTAATCCTAGAGAGAAACCCCAGTTAATCATCTGCATGCTTCGGTACCGTCCACGCCATATAGAGGTTTGCCGTCTAGCACCGATTGCCAGGCTGCGCGTGCTGGATAGGTCACTGATTGATCCGCGAGTCGCTTCGAAGCGTGCTGTCGCAGAGTCTTCAGTGAGCAAAATGCTTTGGTGACGTCTTCATCACTTGGCAAGCCGTACTTCTCGCTCGCGATGGAGAAGGCGGGCATCCTAGTCACTCATGAGGCTCCTAGCTGCCACCCGCACGGTTATTCAGAGATCGATGAGCTCGCCCAGGCAATGGGCGCAAAAATGGTCGTGCATGGGCATCATCATGATTGCCTGGATTACAGGTCAGAATGGCCGAAACTGGGGTTTGAAGCTTTTGGAGTTGCTTTCAGGTCGATAATAGCCATCGACGGTCGAGTTATCTGCTGAGGGCAATCCCGCATCGCGCGGCAAATGGGCAAAAATGATCAAAAAAATGTGCTGTGAATTCCGAGGTGCCATTTTGGGTTGCAGTATCTACGGTTGGGGGTAAGGTCGGACTCGGGATGCCTTTGTCCCGACCTAGGAGCTTTTATGCAACTGAAAAAATGGTTTTCGGTGGTGCCAGGCGCGATCGGTGTCATGATCACATTGGCACTTCTGCTCGTGCAAACTCGAGTGTTTGACGTCATCGCGTGGGACTACAACGTTTGCCACTTGGTGTTCGGTTTCACCTTCCCGTTCTTCTTGAGCTACCTGGGTATTCCGGCGGGGAAGGTTGAAGTGCTTCCGCTGCGTGAGGTGATCAACCGTATTGCTGCAGTGCCGTTGATCAACTGGCCTCTGCAATCCCTGCGTGCCATCGGTCGCGGTGTGAAGCGTGACTTCATTGAGGGGCTGCCTTGGACTCCTTGGATGGGGGTTGCGCTGACGCTTTGCCTTTCGATTGGCAACGAAATGATTGTTGACCCTGCAACGAACGGTATTCCGTTCACGTCTGCGTATGGCAATTTCGTTGCGGACGTCCTCGGTATGGTTCTGTTCCTTTGCCTGGCACAACCGTTCGTGCGTCGCGCCAAGCAAGCAGCATCTTCACTGGTTTGATTGGAAGGCCGCCTAGGGAAGGGCGGCATCCGTCCTAAAGCACATGCTTCTAAGAGTAGTCACCTCCAAGAGCTCAGTTGGTGACTGCGACTGCTCCTCTGGAAAGGACATCAGGATTATTAGAGGAGGGGTAGATCGTCTTCTGCTCGGTAATCGGACTCTGTGAGTAGCTGGAACTCGATGCCAGCTGCATTCAATTTCTCACGTAGCTCTTGGATCTGAGCCTGCATTTTTTGTTCTCCCTTCATCACTGCCAACATAGCTGTGTCTGGCCTGAATTTTAGTGCCAGTTCGGCGAAGCCTATGAGGTCATTAGAGCGAAGACTTCTCCAGGAGGTTTTGACCTCGCACATGATTGAGCGTCCGTCGACGATGGCTAGCAGATCCATTTCTGCATCAGGGGCGTAACCATCATGTGAGAACCCAAAGTTTGTCGAACCTACGTACATGAAGGATTTCAGCGCTCGCTGTCTCAAAGCGGCGAGCACCCAGATCACTGACAGCACGCTTCGATATCGAAGACTCTCAATGAGGAACTCGTTAGGTCGGAAATGCCATGGCACACTGATTGGCAGCTGTGTATGATTTCGGCAGATGTCACAAGTCAAAGACGCTTGGAGGTGCTGGAAGTCAGACCAGTTTTTGTGTCGGCATGACTGACACGTCCAAGCATAGCCTTGGAATAGCATGCGCCGTTCTCTCATCATCGACAGCTTGCCTTCCAGGCTGAGACGCAGATGATGGTATTCTTCCTCAATCTCCGTCTCGCTGAGGTGAGCCAGGCTAAGCTTCTCTTCCGGCCATTGCTGCTCCAGGTGAGCAGCCCAGTCAGCTTGCACTTTTTGCAAGGTTACGTGGGTTTTTGGAGTCTTTAGATTCTGCGCTGCTATGAGGGCGAGGCTGGCTAAGGCTTTGACGTCATCTTCATTCCGAAGGCTGTAATCTGGCCTAGTAAACGCGCGCTTCGATAAGGATTTTTCAATAAGGCCGGTATCCGAGTCTTTCAGATTTGGGGTGCCGCCCAAGCTCGCGAACATCTCCACGAAAAATGGCCGTAGCAACAAATCCATCGCCGTCTCTAGGTCGCCGGTCATCCCCAAAACGCCTAGCAGGTAAGAAGCTTCGTTAGAAGGTTGCATCCAGGATGCTTTTTCCTGAGGCCAAGGTGGATCCCCGGCGTCAATCTTCCTCGGTGTAGAGGGGAAACAGAACGCGGTTCTCAGAGCCTGCTCAAGGGTAGGTACCGTCACTGATTCCAGCGCTCTATTTACGCCCGGAAAGACAGACAGATAGCCCTGTCCTTCTGTGCGGGCGTGTAGATCGGTTTGAGCGAGGCTTTGTATCCTGGATTGGGTGACAAACGCGTTGCTCAGCCGCCATCTCTTGGGAAGCATCCAGGTGTTGACTCGGTTAAACCTAGGGGCATTGCCGTCGTACTGGAGAACGAGGTCTAGGGCCCATAGGCCTAAGGTAAAGCGCTGCCCTGGTGGAGCGTCATTCAGATGCTCTGGAATTCGCACTGGTGGTGTGGCATTTGGGAACTGCCAGGAAAACGTGTGCCAGCCTTGAGTTTGAGTAGAGCCATCTGTGAGCCAGATCCTAGCGCGCTCTTCATCAATTTCAGGGATGACGTGTCCCCCGGGAACAATCTCAACGTGCCCATACGCGCTCCATACCTTTGCTTTTTGCAATATGGCCATAGCTTCATTGAGCTGCTCCTCATTATGAGATGCCGAGCGGATGACGAGCTGGGCTTGGCCGCCGGCGCCGTCTGTGACGAAGTTGCGTCGATTGATCAGGTCTGCCAAGAGGCTGAGCATCTCTGGATCCTGGAGCTGATCCATCGTGATTCGAAGACAACACAAATCTGTGTCAAGGAAGGAGGGGATCAACAGCCTGGCATTCCAGAACAGCAGTCGATCGTCAAAGGTGTCCCCGATGACGAGATTGAATCCTCCACTCCACCGGTAATCGCGTATTTCGAGCCTTGGAGCATAGAGCGCCGAGAGAAGGCTCATGCTCGTCACCTTCGCCGTTATGAACTCTCTCAGGGCTGAGTTTTCATTTGAGACTCGATCAAGATCTGTCGGTACGCCATATCTCCGGTTTTCGAAGTGCTCATCTGAAACGATGGTTAATACACCTGAAACTGACTTCGCGTCGTTCGGATACATCCTGCTTTCTAGGCAGCCCCCGTAGGTGCCTAGGTTATCGGTCAGAAACCTTGTCGGCTTCTCGGTCGGCCAGGAATCTAGGACTCTGACCTTGGGGCCATTGGTAACCGGGCTATGGCGGGCGAGGCGAAAGATCGTCGACATGGACGAGAGCGCAATGAATGACATGCTAGGCCAGAAGGCAGAAGGGCGAAGGTTGTCCTCTTCCACCTCTCGGTGGTGCAGATAGTCTGCGGGTGCAACGCGCTCATGAATCTCGAGGACAGCCGCATTCCCTAGCCTGACATATGAATACACGACGTCCGGGTCGAATCGCAGTAGCCATGGCCAGTATTCGGGCATGATCTCGCCGGCCCGGCATGGGACGATAAGGCTGAATCGACCTCCCCAGCGTGAGTAACAATTTGCGAAGACACCATCTAGGACGAGGTCTGAGTTCGACTCAGGGTCAACCAGGAAAGCAATCCGTAGGGGTCGCAGTCGTTGATTTCCGATTTTCCCGGCAGGGGAGGATTGATCCACGTGAGCTCCTAAGAAACGTATGGTTTTCATCGTTCAACAACCTAGTTCACCATTCATTCCTCGCCAAGTATCCAAGCTAGGAGCAACCACCTCGGTGGTGTGCAGTGTGCTTCCTCTCATCGCGGAGAGTGCGTTTCCCTCAAGCGTTTGGCGTGATGAGAGTGTTCGTGGAAGGCGTCTGAATGAGTGGAGTACAAATGTGCTCCTCGCGTTCTTCGTGCCATTCTGACGACCCTACATGCTCCCAGAATGCCCGCGTGGTCAGCCATGGCTTGACGCCAACACTGCTGTGAAAGTGATCGTCATCGAGATGTGTGAGCGCTTGGAGGACTTGTAGAGGATGCAGTGATTGGCTTCGCACTGGCGATGCGGGAAAAGTGAATTGTCGACCTCAAAAAAACGAACCCTGCAAATGCAGGGCTCGTCTTGAGTTCAGAATCTCTTGAGTATCCCCATTCAATGATGAGGGTTTTTAGCGAGGGCGGGTAAGCGTTTTCACAGGGCTGAGTTCTTTATTCAAGTAATAGGTTAAAGTGTCTTGGCTAGTATGTCCTGTGTTAAGTTTAATCCATTCGGCCATTGTTCCAAAGTTCTTTTGGGATTCGATGAATTTCATCAAAATCGCTGTATTTCGAATTCGCGACAGCGAGAGAGTGCTTGGGTCAATGCCTGCCTTGACTGCCCAGGAAGCGCTTATCTTCCTCAGCTGAGCTGACGTCATCGGGCATTCAGGCTTGCCAGCTGCGGAAAAAAGGTAATCTTCATTGGAGAGGCTCTCAGCTTTGATGTACGACTGGATGGCCACTGGATGATTTATATAAAATCTTCTTGTCGAGCCATACCTTGAAGCTTTGAGAGTTTTAACTTCGATTAGTATTTCGTCAGTAAAAGAGGCGATATTTTTCACTTTGGCGGGTAGGAAGTCATTTGGTCGCATCCCGGACATTAGGCATGCTAGAAATGCTGCATCTCTCAGGTTCCCTGAGGCAGTGACGCTGCTATGGATACGTTCCAACTTTTCAGAGATTAGCTGCTGGATTTCGGCAGTTCCATGCTCAGCCCATTGAGCCGCTAAGCGTTCGAATGGGTGTAGATGGCTGTTGTGCAATCGAACGACTACTGGAGACTTAAACGCGAGCAGCACATTGACGGGAAGCGCCGCAACCAGTCGCTCCCACGCGGAAGGGTCGCTTGCAAACCATTCCTCAGGCTTCAATGCTGCTTTGATCGCTGAGTAAATTCCGAGCCTAACTTCAGATTCTTTCGGAGCGGGTGCACCCGGCTGCGCTAGTTTCGTTGCATTGCGAAGATCGCGATAGTCACGATAACCCAATCCTCTGGAAAGGACTTCTCGAGCAAAAGATAACTTGATCCGGTTGGGGCCACACCATCTTTTCTGCAGCGCTCTTTCAAGCCTCTTAAGGCCTGATTTAGGGGCAAGGTCATCAGCAAAGACAGGAACGCGCATGGCAAATCTCCAATAGCGTCAGGGTGTCGGCTGCCCGCTGACTATTGTCGAGATGCGTGCATGGGAGGAGGGTGAAGCTGCCTGATGGAGGTTGTACCTTTGCGAGCCGACCGCACGATGCAGGCTACACCGTAATTAGAACGTAGCAGGGGTCTGCTGAATCGTCCAGGTAGAATCTGGTGGTGTCGTAGCTGCAGGTGCCGGGGCGCTGGTGCAAAGGCTGAACCTTCCGGCGGTTTGCTGACCTTTGGCTCCAGTCAAACGGACTGCTAACCGCATGCTGTAGTCAGCTAGTCGCAACTGTGAATTCGAACTGAGAGCTCATGAGTGTTGGTGAGTGAACAACTAATGGGGATCACGATGCTGCTACGAGCAAGTAGGCGGAGGGCGATGACGCAAAGCGGTAGAAGCTCACATTGGCTACACCGCAGGTTGAGAGCCTATCGCTGATTCGGGCTCGAAGAGTCCGGCTGCTCCAAGGAATTTAAACACGCCTTCTACGCTCTCAGGGAACGCCCAAATTCATTGCCGTGAGCCACTGCGCAGGCCGCCAAGATGGTACTCGGCCTAGCCTTGACGAACCAAAGCTGTTCTCTATGCTGAAAGTGGCGCCATGTGCAGGCGTTGTGCCGTGAGCTGTCATGCGGCTAGACAATAGATAGACCATTGCCCCGTTCGGCGGGGAGTTCATTTTCTATTGTCTGGAGCTCGACATGAAACCAGATTTGCCACCACCATCCCCTCTTGATTTCCATCCCACAATTTTTGATTTACCCCAAGAAAACCGGTTCAAGCTACCAAATGGCCGCATGGTAGAGCGTGTGAGCGCTGACCAACAAAAATTGGAAGAGTATTGCCAAGCAAAATTTGGCAAGAGCTGGCCGAGCATTCGGTGCGACGCGGAGGTTGATCTGGCTAGCCGTCTCATTGCAATCACTGATCGAATGACAGCGCTTGAAGCGTTTCTGCAAAAAGGGCAGCCACCTGAGACCCTCATCGAAGCTTATGACGACATTGATGATGCGCTGTGCGCAGCGTATGGAGATGGTTCACCGAAAGCACTTGTACTGATGGGGCATCTCAGTTTGACGATCGGAGGAAAATTTCCTCCACTGCAAAAACCGGGAATTGGCATTGGTTCCATTCGGGCGGCTGCCGATCTTGGTTATATCGCAGCTTATTGTTTCCTCGGTGATCACCTTTTGAAGGACGGAAGGGCCGATGAAGCGGTTATGGCTTATCAGCAGGGGGCCGAAAAAGGTTGCAGCGCGTGCCTGTATCAGTTGGGGCAGTTCACAGAGCGCGGAGTAGGAGGGATAGTTCAGAGCGACCGAGCCGCGTTCGATTTCTACCTTCAGGCCGCTGAAAAGAATTATCCGCCAGCTGATGTTGCACTGGCGAAACTGTGGCTATGCAGCCCTCAGCTTCCTCAGCCTGCAAATCTTGAGGCCGTGCTTAAGGAGCGCGTTGAGATGAGGTGTGAAGGAGCTGAGATGACGCTGGCGGAGCTTTATCTGCGCACTAGTAGCTCTTCAGAATCCAAGCGTAAGGTACTGTCCCTGTATCGATGTGCTGCTGCGTACGGAGATGCCGAAGCGCAGATTCAACTGGCTAAGCTACTGGCTGGTAAGGAGCCTGGCGTACTTGATGTGCAGATCGATACAGAAGAAGCAGAGAGATGGTACATGCGTGTTCGCGACTCTGAGTTTGTATCCCCTGCTCTAAAGGCACATGCTTGTCTGGAACTGGGACATCTCTTCATGAAGCAAGGGATATACGACGCCGCTACGCATCACTTTTATGGTGCATCGAGCACGTGCTCTGAAGCTGTTGAGTTGCAGAAGATATGTGAGATGAAGGCTGAAGCTCAGTCTCAACAATGGCAGCAAGAGGGGGATATTGAATGAGCCGTTCCACCTAGCCTGTCCTGAAGTACATGCGACTCGGGAAGCAGCATGACGATGGGGCTGAGGTATTTGCGCAGACCATTTTAGGGAAGAGGCAATTGCGCTAATTGGCCTAGGAGACATTCCATCGCAAATTTGCGATCGAATGTCTCGAGGGAGCGCATGGGGTCGCTTGAAGGATGACCCCAGAGACTCATTTAGCCGGGTTGATCGGCTTTTCTGGATACCAGGCGTCCAGCAGCGGGCTAACCTCGATAGTGGTCAGTTCGCTGCGGCCCTTGAGCCAGGCTTCCACGGTGGCGCGTTGCTCTTCGCTGACCGAGCCGCGATTGGCTAGGCAGACAAGGCCGAAGTCATCGCCGCCAACGTAATCCAGACCATTGGCATCCATGGCTTCTGCAAGGAAAGCGTCCAGGAACGAATCAATCGCTTCGTCGCTCAGGTCTTCCTTGAAGCCCAGGTTGAGCTCGAAGCCCAGTTCCTGGAACTCGTCTACGCAGAGCTTTTTGCGCAGACGACGGGAGCGGTTGGTAGCCATTTAGTAAATCCTCTTGATTGATAGCGGGCGGATTCTATCAGGTAACGGCTTTCAGCGCCTTACTCATCGCCTCTCTCAAGAGCCTTTTGCTAACGACTGATGGGCGGTCGCCACAGCGAACCCTTCATCGCTCGTCTAAGGGCTGTTCCGCTACTTCTAAATCCTTGCTGCGATCACGCATAAGATCTCTTATGTCGCGCGCAAACTCATCTATCGATATTCTGTGTGTTTCTAAATCTCCGATTTTTAACTCAAGTCTCGCATCGAATTCTTTTTGAACCAGTGCCATTTGCCCCGCGCTAACTGTCGCAGAAATATTTGAGATCCTTCTATAAGCGCGATAGATATAGGGTATAAGGCCTTGGATGCTTGCATGTCCCGTCCAAGCCTTAATTTGCGCAAGTAAAATGCTGTCACCTATAATTCTGGGTTCGAACGCGTCTGGGTTGGCGATTCGATGACGCTCGAATAATATGACGAATAAGTTAGTGCAAAAAAGCATGGCGAAACATATGTGCACATGTGTCCTTTGAAATTTCAGTGGCACGTCTGAAATCATCAATCTCATTCGTAAGGGTGGTGGCCGCAAGAGGCGCGCCAGTAGTGTGAGATATAAATAAATAGCCGTGATCAGGCTCTCCGTTTTTTGTATGCTTTAAGATTATTTCTGCGCGCTGCGTGTTTATGAATTTGCGGGCCTGGCCCAAAAGCATGTTTGTAATAGGTACTCTTCTAGTTGCTACTTTCCCTTGTTTGAACACCTGCATCTCTAGCTCAGGGTACTTCATCTTCTCCGCTTGCGCCAAAGCTTGTAGAGTAACCTGGGCCAACTCTCCTCTCCGAGGCCCAAGAAACTCAAGAAATGCAAGATGCAGATGACGTCGCTGGTTGATGAAGCGAGATGTCGGATCTTTATCTATTGCTTCGTGGAGAGCCTGAATGGATGCATCTGAAACAGGATGTCTAGGTGCGCTTGCTTCGCCTGCGCTAAAGCTATGATGATGTATCCTGCTGCGTGTGATCAATTGCCCTGAAGGCATTCTTACTACATAATCAATATATGAGACTCTAATTGAGCCTGTCTCACTTATGAAATCATTTCTGCCCGCTACAGTTGCGACGTGCATGAGAAAATCGAGGCAGACTATGCCTGTCGCAGTTAACGTGTTTTCATTTTTTTGATTCTCCATTACATTGGTGATTGATTTTTCCTTTCGA
>NZ_JBJJLN010000088.1:0-10454 GCF_046230725.1 Pseudomonas sp. KCJK9000
TAAAAGGCTCAAATTGAACCCCAAAAAATCCGACACCAGATCACTAGTATCGGACTTTTCGCCCCCAATCCTGGACTCAAATACTTAAGTGAACAGCATTACCGCCAAAGCGGCCCCTTTTTTGCGGGCGAAAAAAAGCGGAAAACACCGGATGGGGTCGGTATCTTCCGCTTGAGCGTGGAGCAAAGCGTATGCAGCTTAGAACTTAGCTTCCAGATCTACCTGCAGGGTGTCTACGTCAGCATTGCTGTTGGGCAGGTTGGAATAGTCGGTCTTGGCCATCAGGTAGGCTGCGCCCAGGCTGAAGTTCTTGTCGATTTCGTAACCAACCTTGAACTTGTGACCACGTGAACCGGTGAAGCCGTTGCCGAAGTCAGAGTCGGTGAACAGGCTGACCACGCCGTTGCGCTGCACGTCGCGGTAGTTGTAGTCCAGGCTCCAGGCGCCAATTTTCGACTTCAAACCGGCCAGCCAGGCGGTATCCATGCCGTCGGTGCTTTCGGTGTTCTTGACGTACTGGCCATAAGCCGACAGCGGAATGGCGAAGCCGGTGAAATCGATTTGGCCGAAGCCCTCGACCAGGTTGAATTCGTCGGTGGTGTTGCCCAGCGAGCGCAGCGCAGCCGAGGCCTTGTCATTGTCGTAGCCATAGAGGCTGGCACCGACGGTGACCTTGACGGTATCGGCGGCGTTGAATTTGGTGCCAAGTTGGGCAGCGTAAAGCTGGGCATCGTGCTTGAACTGCACGCCGTCGCCGTCGACATTGTCCTTGAGGTTGTAGTGGCCGATGCTGCCGAACACTTCAGCAGGGCCGGCATTGGTTTTGTAGGTGAGCGCAACGCCTTCAGGATTGATGTCGCTGTCCCAGATAATGTCGCCCATGCTCACCCAGGGCTGGTTCATCTTGCCGCCGATCACGTGCAGGTTCGGCACAGCGGTCGGGTGCCAGTCGAGGTAGGCCAGATCGACCCACAGCGACTTCTTCTCGAAATAGTTATCCAGGCTTTGGTTGGTCGATCGGGCATCGGCGCTGCTGCCGGTGGCCACACGCACGCCAGCGTCGACTTGCGGGTTGATCTCACTGTAGAAGCCAACGCGGGCACGAACACGCTCTCGGTCCTGGTTGCCACTGCGCGAAATAGGGTTGTCGACGTTGACGTCCTCGTAACGCAGGCGCACATCACCCTTGATCTGAGTCTTGGCGGCCCAGGCCACTTTTTGTTCGAAAGCGCTCATACGGTCGGATTGGGCTTTCTGGTCGGCCTTTTCCTTGGTCTCCTTTGCCAGGTCGCCTTGCAGCTCGTTGTACTGCGCCTGGTTGATCGAGCCATTGGCGCGGAGCATTTCGAGCAGCTTGGCGTCGACAGCTGCACTGGCCGAAGTACTCATAGCCAGCATCATGCCGGTGAGGCTCACTCCGGTAAGTGTGGAAACAAGACGCATAAGGTTCTCCCTACTGAAAATATTCGGGGAGGCTCAGCGCCCACCCCCGTGTTGGCATGTCTTCGGAAAGGGCCTGGCTAGACAGGTTCTAGGGTTCCGGAAAACAGGCGCAAGTATTGCGGGGGGGCATTACAGATTGATGTCTTATTAATGGCACTGCGGTTAAGTAAGCGAAAGCGTAGGGACAAAGGGCCGATCATCGTTTGAGCGAGGGGCCCTTGTTCGTCGATACTGATGGCCTTCAATAGCGAGTCGAACACGTGACCAGTCTCTACAGCCTTGCCCATCTGCGTGACCTGCCAGCGGCGACCTGGGATGCCTTGGTTCCGCCGGGCCATCCCTTTTTGCGCCATGGCTTTCTCAGTGCCCTGGAAGACAGCGCCAGTGTGGCGCCCAGCACTGGCTGGGCAGCCGAACACCTGGTGCTCGAGCGCGATGGGCAGGTGCAGGCGTTGCTACCGGCCTACCGCAAGTGGCACTCCTACGGCGAGTACGTGTTCGATCACGGCTGGGCCGACGCTTGCGAGCGCGCCGGCATCGCCTATTACCCCAAGCTGCTGGGGGCGGTACCGTTCAGCCCGGTCAGCGGCCCACGCCTACTGGCGCCCGACCCTGCCGATGCACTACTGGTATTGCAGGCATTACCGCAATACCTGGACAAGGCCGGGTTGTCGGGTGCGCACATCAATTTCACTGAGCCGCAGCTCGATGCACAGATGGCGGGCCAGCCGGGCTGGATGGAGCGCCTGGGCTGCCAGTTCCATTGGCGTAATCAGGGTTATCGCGACTTTCAGGATTTTCTCGACAACTTGAGCTCTCGCAAGCGCAAGCAGATGCGCAAGGAGCGTGAGCAGGTGGCGGGGCAGGGTATCGATTTTCGTTGGTACCGCGGCGATGAGCTGGCCGAGGCGCAATGGGATTTTGTCTTTCTCTGCTATGCCAATACGTACGCAGTACGCGGGCGCGCACCGTACCTGACCCGGGCGTTTTTCAGCCTGTTGGCCGAGCGCATGCCCGAAGCGGTGAGGGTGGTGATGGCGCGCCAAGGCGGACGCGATGTGGCGATGGCCTTGAGTCTGGTCGGTGGCGATAGCCTGTTCGGCCGTTATTGGGGTTGCCTGGATGAATTCGACCGCCTGCATTTTGAAACCTGCCTCTACCAGGGCATGGACTTCGCCATTGCCGAAGGCTTACAACGTTTCGATGCCGGGGCGCAGGGTGAGCACAAGCTGATCCGTGGCTTCGAGCCGGTTTTGACGCGGTCTTGGCATTACCTGCTACATCCGGGGTTGAAGCGGGCGGTAGAGGATTTTCTGCGGCAGGAGCGAGCAGGGGTGAGGGGGTATGCCGAAGAAGCCAAGCAGATGTTGCCCTACCGCAAGGGTTGAGTTCCTTGGCGCTTGGGCTAGCGCCTTCGCGGGTGAACCCGCTCCTGCACAGGGTGAACATGCAGGCGCGAGTTCCCCCGCAAAAGTGCCAGCACCGGTTCAGTCTACCCCGACAAAGCCACCGGTCTGGTGATGCCACAAGCGGGCATACAACCCCCGCTGTTGCAGCAGCTCGCTGTGGCTGCCAATCTCGACGATCCGCCCTTTGTCCAGCACCACCAGGCGGTCCATGCGAGCGATGGTCGAAAGCCGGTGAGCGATGGCGATCACCGTCTTACCTTGCATCAGGGTTTCCAGGCTTTCCTGAATGGCCGCTTCGACCTCCGAGTCCAGCGCCGAAGTAGCTTCGTCCATTATCAGAATCGGTGCATTTTTCAACAGTACCCGGGCAATCGCGATACGCTGGCGTTGACCGCCTGAAAGTTTCACACCCCGCTCGCCGACATGGGCATCGAACCCTGTGCGGCCTTGGGCGTCCGACAGCTGTGGGATGAATTCGTCGGCACGTGCCCGGCGCACGGCCTCCTGCAACGCAGCTTCACTGGCGCCGGGCCGGCCATACAGCAGGTTGTCGCGGATCGAGCGGTGCAGCAGCGAAGTGTCCTGGGTGATCATGCCGATCTGTGCACGCAGGCTGGCCTGGCTGACCTGGGCAATGTCCTGGCCGTCGATCAGGATGCGCCCACCCTGCACGTCATACAGACGAAGCAGCAGGTTGACCAAAGTCGATTTGCCGGCACCGGACGGGCCAATCAGGCCGATTTTCTCCCCCGGTCGGATGTCCAGGTTGAGCCCTTCGATCACATTGGCGGCCTTGCCGTAATGAAAGTCCACATCGTCGAAGCGCACGGCGCCACGCGTGACTTTCAGTGGCGGTGCATTGGGCTTGTCGGTGACGGTGACAGGCTGAGCGATGGTCTGCAGACCGTCCTGGACCATACCGATGTTCTCGAAGATACCGTTGACCACCCACATGATCCAGCCCGACATGTTGACGATGCGAATCACCAGCCCCGTCGCCAGAGCGATGGCACCGACGGTGATCAGCGACTGGCTCCACAGCCACAGCGCCAGGCCCGTGGTGCTCACCACCAGCAGGCCGTTGAGGGTGGTTATGACCACGTCCATGCTGGTCACCACGCGGGACGCCAATTGGGTTTTTTCGGTCTGTTCTCGGATCGCTTCGCGGGCGTACTGCTGTTCGTAGTCAGTGTGGGCAAACAGCTTGAGGGTAGCGATGTTGGTATAGCCATCGACGATGCGCCCCATCAGCTTGGAACGGGCATCGGAGGAAATCACCGAGCGCTCCTTGACCCGTGGCACGAAGTAATGAAGCGCGGCGATGTAGCCGAAGATCCACACCAGCAGCGGTAGCATCAAACGCCAGTCGGCCTCTGCGAACAGCACCAGCGAGGTGATCGCGTAGATCAGCACATGCCAAAGTGCATCCACCGCCTGCACGGCAGAATCGCGCAGCGAGTTACCAGTCTGCATGATGCGCTGGGCGATGCGCCCGGCGAAGTCGCTCTGGAAGAAGTTAAGGCTCTGTTTGAGCACATAGGTATGGTTTTGCCAGCGAATCAGGCTGGTCATGCCGGGGTTGATGGTCTGGTGTACCAGAAGGTCATGCAGCCCGAAAAACACCGGTCGCAACACAAGGATCACCACCAGCATCCAGATCAGCTCGCCGCTGTGCTCGCTGAAGAAGTTTGCATTGGGTGTGCCCTGGGCCAGGTCGATGATGCGGCTCAGGTAGCTGAACATCGCCACCTCGATCAGCGAGGCGAAAAGGCCTACCACCAGCAGCGCGAGAAAGCTCGGCCACACTTGGCGCAGGTAGTACAGGTAGAACGGCCAGACCTGGCCGGGTGGCGACTCGCTGGGCGCGTCGCGGAAAATATCGATCAGTTGCTCGAAGCGGCGGTACAGCATGGGTGACTAGACTCCTGTGCTACCCGACCCGGAAGGTTTCACGTCCCTGTGAAACCGGCAGTCAGTCGATGCGTTTGGCGGACTTGATGAACACCGGGTCGTTCGGCACATCACGCATGCCTTTCTTGACGGTGGTTGGCGAATTGACGATCTGGTCGACCACTTCCATGCCTTTGGTCACTTTGCCGAACACCGCGTAACCGGCGTCGCGGCCTGGGTTGAGGAAATCATTGTCGGCCACGTTGATGAAGAACTGGCTGGTGGCCGAATTCGGGTTGGAGGTGCGGGCCATGGCCAAGGTGCCGCGCGTGTTCTGCAGGCCGTTGCTAGCCTCGTTCTTGATTGGATCTTGGGTGTTCTTCTGCACCAATTGCTCGGTGAAACCGCCGCCCTGGACCATGAAGCCTGGGATCACGCGGTGGAAGATGGTGTTGTTGTAAAAGCCGCTATCGACATAGCTGAGGAAGTTCTTGGTGCTGACTGGCGCCTTTTCGGCGTTCAGCTCGATTACGACCTCGCCGAAGCTGGTGTCCAGCAGTACGTGCGGTGTCTTGTCGGAGGCCATCACGCCGGTGGCGAAAGCGACGGTGCAGGCGGTGAGCAGAAGTTTTTTCAGCATGGGCTCAATGATCCTTGAGAGGTGGAAGCGGCTGCGAGAAATTGCAGCAGGGTCTGGTTGAAGACCTCGGGTTGGTCAAGGGGCGTAGCGTGCCGGGAATCGTCGATGACCACCAGCCTGGCGTGAGGCATCAAAGCGACGTAACGCTCCTTCAGTTGTATCGGGGTGTAATCGTGGTCGGCCGCAACCACCAGTGTCGGACAGCGAATTTCACCGATACGTTCCTGCACCCCCCAATCGACGATGGCGTCGAAACTCTTGAGGTAGGCGTATTTGTCGTTGCGCGCCCAGCGTTGCGCCATCTTATGCCGAAGGTCCGCCTGGCCGGGTTTTGGAAATAGCCGGGCGGCCAGGCCTTGGCCGACGGTTTCGACACTGAGGATGCGCGCCAGGCTCCAGCGCTTGAGCCACCACAGCCAGTCGCTACGGGTGCGGCGTTTGACTTCGGGGGCGCTGTTGACGATACACAGGCTGCGCAGCCACTGTGGGTGATCGACCGCGAACTGGAACCCGACCATGCCGCCCATCGATAAACCCACGAAATGGACTGGGCCGGTGCGCAGGTGTTCGAGCAGCGCCAGCAGATCTGCGCTGAAAGTGGCTATTTGGTAACCGTCACGGGGCTTGTCCGACCGCCCGTGGCCGCGGATGTCCATCACGATCACCCGGTAGTGCGGGCTCAATGCCGGTATCTGCAGCTCCCAGTCCTGGCTGCTGGAGCCCAGGCCGTGCAGCAGCACCAGAGGTTCGCCCTGGCCATATTCCTGATAATGCAGCGAGCAGCCTTGATGTTCGAAATAGGCCATGGGCGCGGTCCTCTCAAGCTTGTGGGGGCGCTGCGAAGGGCACGTCCAGTGGCGCGGTATCGAAATTGCGCAGCAGGTCGATGAGAATCTGCGTGGCCGGGCCCAGGGTCTTTTCTTTGCTCGAATAAAGGTAGAACAGTGGGTGACGGCTGCCACCCTGATCCAGCGGCAGAGGCTTGAGCACGCCGTCGCGCAGTTCGCGTTCGATCATGTGCCGTGGCAGCCAGGCAAAGCCCAGGCCGCTGCTGACGAACGTGGTGGCGGTGCCCAGGCTGCCGACCGTCCAACGCTGTTCAGCACCGAGCCAGCCGACGTCGCGCGGTTGGGCGCGGCCGGAGTCGCGGATCACCACCTGCAACTGGCTTTCCAGGTCCTGGAAGGTGATTTCCCTGCCTAGGCGGTGCAGGCTGTGTTCGGGATGCGCGACGGCAACGAACTCCACCGAGCTCAGTTCGGTGCCCAGGTAGCCGCCGATGCTGTAGCTGCTGATGGCAAGGTCGGCGATGCCTTCATGCATCACTTCCTCCACACCCGACAGTACTTCTTCACGCAGGCGCACCCGGCAACCGCGGCTTTGCGGCATGAACGCGGCCAAGGCGCGCACCAGGCGAGCACTGGGGTAGGCCGCATCGACCACCAGGCGTACTTCGGCTTCCCAGCCTTGTTCCATATGGTGCGCAAGGTCTTCCAGCTGGCTGGCTTGCTTGACCAGGTGCCGTGACCGGCGCAGGAGCACGTTGCCGGCTTCGGTCAAGACCGCTTTGCGGCCATCGATGCGTAGCAGCGGCACGCCCAGTTGCTCCTGCATGCGCGCCACGGTGTAGCTGACCGAAGACTGCGAGCGGTGCAAGGCTTCGGCGGCCTGGGCAAACCCGCCATGGTCGACCACTGCCTGCAGGGTTCGCCATTGATCCAGGGTCACGCGTGGCGCTTTCATGTTTCGCTCCTGTTGGCCTAAGCTGCGCTCAAACAAGGAGAGCGCCCATGAACAAATGTTGTGTGGCAATACTGATGTGCCTGCCCTTAACTGCCGTGGCTTACCCCATTGACGTGGAAAAGTCCGTGGACGGTGTCAAGCTGGATTACACCACTTACGACACCGCCTACGATATTGGCTCAATCACGCTGAACAACTATGGGCAAGTGCCGGCCGCCTGCAAGGTCACCTTCCGCAATGGGCCAGAAGCGCCCAGGGTGCGCAGGGTCAACGTGGCGGCGGGTAAAAGCGTCGATGTGACGGCCAATTTCAATCGGCAGATCATCAAGCTGCGCATCGCGCTGGACTGCAAAGCGCAATAAAACTGATTAATCGATGGATTAAACCCACTTTTTACGCTTTTTTATCGATAGGTCAAGCCTTAATCTCACCTCCATCGAATCGCACCCCTTTCTGCCGATGGAGGCAACCCCATGTCCCGCGTACTGATCATCGAAAGCAGCGCCCGCCAGCAAGATTCCGTTTCCCGCCAGCTGACCCGTGATTTCATCCAGCAGTGGCAGGCGGCGCATCCGGCCGACACGATCAGCGTACGTGACCTTGCCGTGAACCCGGTGCCTCACCTGGATGCCGATCTGCTCGGTGGCTGGATGAAACCTGAAGACCAGCGCAGCGCTGGCGAACTTCAGGCCCTGGCCCGCTCCAACGAGCTGACCGATGAAGTGCTGGCGGCCGACGTACTGGTGTTGGCTGCACCGATGTACAACTTCACCATCCCCAGCACCCTGAAAGCCTGGCTAGACCATGTGCTGCGCGCAGGCATTACGTTCAAGTACACCCCCACAGGCCCGCAAGGCTTGCTCACCGGCAAGCGCGCCATCGTACTGACCGCCCGCGGCGGCATCCACGCCGGCGCCGCCAGTGACCATCAGGAACCTTACCTGCGCCAGGTCATGGGGTTCATTGGTATCCATGATGTCGATTTCGTACACGCCGAGGGGCTGAACATGAGCGGCGAGTTCCACGAAAAAGGTCTGAATCAGGCCAAGGCCAAGCTGGCCGCTGTGGCCTGAGGTTCACCGAATTCCCAACCCTGACACCTGTTTTTGCTCCTTTGGGTGTACCTGCCCGGCCTGATGGCCGGGCTTTTTTTGTCCGGGACTTTACGGTTACCTGTACCGGCGGTTTCGCGGGTGAACGCGCCCCCACATTCCCCATGGTTGAACTCACTTGCCGCAACCCGTTAAGGTCGCCGCCTTGATTCACGAGAGACAATCATGGGCTACCTGATAATCGTCGCGCTGATCCAGGCGTTTTCCTTCAGCCTGATCGGCGAGTACCTGGCCGGGCACGTCGATAGCTATTTCGCGGTGCTGGCGCGGGTTGTACTGGCAGGCTTGGTGTTCCTGCCTTTGACCCGCTGGCGCAAAGTCGAACCGCGTTTCCTGCGTTCAATGCTGCTTATCGGCGCGCTGCAATACGGCATCACTTATGTGTGCCTGTACTTGAGCTTCCGGGTGCTGAGCGTGCCGGAGGTACTGCTGTTCACCATTCTCACACCCTTGCACGTGACGCTGATCGAAGACGCACTTAACCGGCGCTTCAATCCGTGGGCGCTGCTGGCGGCCATGGTGGCCGTGGCAGGGGCCGGGATAATCCGCTTCGACAACATCAGCGGTGATTTCTTCATTGGCTTCTTGTTGCTGCAACTGGCCAACTTCACCTATGCCGCAGGCCAGGTGCTGTACCGTCACTTGGTCGCTCGCAACCCTAGCGACCTGCCGCATTACAAGCGTTTCGGCTACTTCTACCTAGGCGCGCTGCTGGTGGCTTTGCCGGCGTTCGTGCTGTTCGGTAATGCCCAGCACCTGCCGAGCACCGATGTGCAATGGCTGGTACTGCTGTTCCTCGGCCTGTGCCCGACGGCCTTGGGCCTTTACTGGTGGAACAAGGGCGCGTGCCTGGTTTCCGGCGCTACGCTGGCGGTGATGAACAACCTGCATGTGCCGGTGGGGCTGCTCTTGAACCTGCTGATCTGGAACCGTGACGAGCCGCTAGGGCGCTTGTTCCTGGGGGGCGCGATCATTCTTGCCTCGGTATGGCTCAGCCGCCTGGGTAATCGCGCGCAGGCGCCGGTGACCGAAAAGGGCTGACATGCATACGATTTTGGTCATCGTCGCACCGATCTTTGCCCTGATCCTGGTCGGCTTCATTTGCCGCAAGGGCAACAAGCTGGGCGAGAAGGCTGCAGCCGAGATCAACAAGATGGTGGTGTGGCTGTGCCTGCCTGCGTTGCTGTTCAAGGTTACGGCCACGGCGACCTGGAGCGAGATCTGGCAACCGGGGTTCATCGTCGCATTCGGCGGCGGTGCCGTGGCCATGTTCATCGTGACCCTGGCCTGGCGGCTTTACCGCGGCCATGGGCTCGTGGCGGCGAGTATCGACGGGCTCAGCGCCGGATACGCCAACACCGGCTACATCGGTATTCCTTTATGCCTGTTGCTGTTCGGCCAGCCAGGGCTGCAGCCTGCGCTGATTTCCTCGCTGATCGTGGTCTGTCTGGTGTTCGCGCTTTCCCTGATGTTGATCGAGATCGGTCTGCAACAAGAACGGCGGATTGGCCGTGCGATGCTATTGGTGAGCAAGGCGCTGGCGAAGAACCCGTTGGTGATCGCACCGCTGGGGGGTGCCGTTTGGGCCATGAGCGGGCTGGGCTTGGCCGAACCGGTAATGCATTTTCTCGACATGCTGGCATTGGCCACCACGCCTTGCGCGTTGATCTCGTTGGGGGCGTTTCTGGCAGAGAAACGCCCTGAGACCACAGCCGGCCCGTGGCCACTGGTGGGCCTGAAACTGATCGGCCAGCCGGCGCTGACCTGGGTGCTGGCGTTCAAAGTGTTCAGCCTGCCCGCCATGTGGGCGGCTTCGGCGGTATTGCTCGCCGCGCTACCGACGGGCACAGGCCCGTTCATGCTGGCCGAGTACTACGGCCGCGAGGCGGGGCTGATTTCGCGCACTATTCTGTGGTCGACCGTGGTGTCGTTGGCGAGCTTGACCGGCTTGTTGTACCTGTTGGGGTATGCGGGGTAGCTGAGGGCCTCTGGGCGGGTCGAACCCGCTCCTGCGGTCATCCATAGGTGCAGGTAAGCTTCGACTGACTGCCAAACAGCCCCGATGGCCTCAAACCTCGCTCAGGTCTTCCAAGCGCTGGGAAATCGGCTCTTGCCCAACCTGTAAGTCGACTGTGGGTGGGTATTCGCGAGTCGAAGAATTTGGATTATGGACGAGCATTCAATTTTAAAGGAACCAGTATGACATCGAGTCTACAT
>NZ_JBJJLN010000089.1:0-10344 GCF_046230725.1 Pseudomonas sp. KCJK9000
TAAACCTATTTCAGGACTAGACACCCTGCATTCAGCAAAGCCACTGTGTGCGGGTTCACCGGCGATTGGGCTGTAAGGCTACAGCCGCATTCACGCGAGAACCCGCTCCTAAAAGTGATCAGTGCAGCTTCAGACGCGGTTCGGTGCCTCGGCCAATCTTGCTGCCCAACATCATCAGCGCGGTGCGGAAGAACCCGTAAAGCGCCATCTGGTGCATGCGGTACAACGACACGTAGAACATCCGCGCCAGCCACCCCTCCAGCTTGACGCTGCCCATCAGGTTACCCATCAAGTTGCCGACCGCCGAGAAGCGCGACAGCGATACCAGTGAGCCGTAGTCCTTGTACGCGTAGGTCGGCAGTGGTTTGTTTTCCAGGCGCGCCTTCAAGCTTTGCGCCAGCATCGAAGCCTGCTGGTGCGCGGCCTGGGCGCGTGGGGGAACATTCCGGTCGCTGTCTGGTTGCGGGCACGCGGCGCAGTCACCGAAGGCGAAGATATCGTCATCGCGGGTGGTTTGCAGGGTAGGGCGCACCACCAGCTGATTGATACGGTTGGTTTCCAGGCCATCGATATCCTTCAGGAAGGCCGGCGCGCGAATGCCTGCCGCCCAGACCTTGAGGCTGGCCTGAATCACTTCACCATCCTTGGTTTTCAGGCCATCTTCGGTCACTTCACTGACCGCGGCATTGGTCATCACCTTGACACCGAGCTTTTCCAGGGTCTTGTGGACCGGCACGCTGATACGCTCAGGCAACGCCGGCAATACACGCGGCCCGGCCTCGATGATCGTGATATGCATGTCCTTGGGCTGGATGCGGTCCAGGCCATAAGCCGCCAGCTCGTGGGCGGCGTGGTGCAGCTCGGCTGCCAGCTCCACGCCCGTGGCCCCTGCGCCGACGATGGCCACGCTGATCTTTTCGCTGGCTACATCACCAGCGTGCGCACGCAGGTAGTGGTTCAGCAACTGCTGGTGGAAGCGCTCGGCTTGCTTGCGGGTATCGAGGAACAGGCAGTGCTGCGCTGCGCCCAGGGTGCCGAAGTCGTTGGTGTTGGACCCCACCGCAATCACCAGGGTGTCATAGCCCAGCACGCGCGCAGGCAACAATTCGCGGCCCTCTTCATCAAGGGTTGCGGCCAGTTGGATCTGTTTGCCCTCACGGTCCAGGCCGCTCATGCGGCCCAGCTGGAAGTTGAAGTGGTTCCACTTGGCTTGGGCCACGTAGTTCAGCTCGTCTTCCGAGGAGTTCAGCGAGCCGGCGGCCACTTCGTGCAGCAGTGGTTTCCAGATGTGGGTGAGGTTGGCGTCGACCAGGGTGATTTCGGCCTGCTTGCGCTTGCCCAGGCTTTTACCCAGGCGGGTCGCCAGTTCCAGGCCGCCGGCGCCGCCGCCGACAATCACGATGCGATGAGTCATGGGGATATCTCATAAGGTTTACGGAATTCTTGGCCCAAAGGGCCGGCCGCAAACTGCACGAGGGGAGGGCGAGCGCCAGGCAGCTCATAGCACCAGTCCACTCAGCAGGCGGCTGACGAGGCCCAACCCGATGGTCACCGCCAGCACCAGCACAAGGAGCAGCCAGGGCCGAAAAGGCCGGCGCTCGACTTGATGCTGAGGGGCTTGCAGGTACTCATCGACACGACGCTGATCTTCCGGGTTCAGGCGGCTGGTCATGGTGGGCCTCGTCAGGTAGACGTTTGAGACTGCACGAACGCCACAGTGTTCATGCACGAACCTCACACAGAGGATAATGCTTTGCATCCCTGGCGCCGAGTCTACGCCATCGCAAAGAGTCTCGGCAGTGGATCAAAGACTGATGCCTACATCGAACACGATGCTACGCCCCAGGTTGCTGCGCAGAAAATCTGGCGCATCAGGGTGGGCGAACAGCACCCGGGCGAACGTTGGCCCAACCAGCGACAGCGAGCGCCAGCCCTGGCGCAGGTATTCGGTGGGCGGTGGGAAATGCGTGTTGAGGTCGAGCACCTCACGCTTGAGGCTGGCGAAGGCGATGATGTCCAACTCGCCCAGCTCCAGCCCGCGCTCGCGATAGTTGTGGGCCTTCTTGCGCAGGGTCGGCGCCAGGCGCGCAAGCAGCTCGGTGGCAGCAATACGTCGGGGGCGCGTCTGGCGCCGTACCAACTGCGCCAGAGAAAAGGCACTGCGCCGACGCTGCAGCTCTTCTCGCCATTCGTCGTTCAGCCGGCGGCCCTCGTCGAGCACGAAAAACACTTCGAATGCGGCATCGCGAAAAAGCACGTCCGGCGGCTCCTGGCCGGCGGGGGTGAAGTCATCGCTGCGGTAAGGAATGTTCAGCCCTTGCAACAGGCGCTGGCACACCCACCGCTCCCGCTCCCATTTACGGGCGTTGGATAAAAAGGCATTGGCTTGTTCGGCCTGGATGGTAAGCAGGCGCAGGTAGTCGGAGTCATCCATGGGTACTAGCTTAGCTTGCAATTGTGACCGTAAGGCCCTGTTCGACCATGGGAATCGGCATCAGGGTATAGACTCGAAATAGACCTGCCCGGAGCAAGCTGCCTGTGATCAGCGCCTACGTTCTGTCTGCTGTCACCATGACCCTCGGTTGGCTGGGGTACCTTGCCTTGTTGATTTGGGCAGCATCACGTACGCGGTGGATAGAACTGTGCACGGATCGGCGCCGTCAGCACCTGCTGTTTGGTACGGTGTTCTGCTTGTTTGCCCTGTGGCTGGTGCGGCGTGATTTCGATACCGGTGTGTCGTATCACTTCATCGGCATGACGGCGGTGACCTTGCTGCTGGACTGGCCCCTGGCGGTGCTCGGGGGCTTTCTCGCCCAGCTTGGCTTGCTGGTGCTAGGGCGGCAGGACGTGGCAGCGCTTGGGGTCAACGGGTTGCTGCTGGTGGGCTTGCCGGTGTTGATTACCGAGGTGTGCGCGATCTTGGTCGAGCGTGCGCAGCCGCGTAACCTGTTCGTGTACATCTTCTGTTCGGGTTTTTTCCCCGCTGCGCTGACGGTGCTGATTTGCCTGCCGGTAGCATTAGGGGTGCTATGGCTGGATGGCCGCTTCGCTATGCCAGAGTGGCTCAGCGACTTTATCGGCTACCTGTGGTTGATGATGTTTCCGGAGGCATTCATCAACGGTACGGTGATCAGCGCCTTGGTGGTGTTTTGCCCGGACTGGCTGGAAACGTTCAACCGCACCCGGTATTTGCAGGCGCCGTGGAAGGATGACGAGCGCGGATGAATGTATCGACTGTGCCGAGCACTTCGCGAGCAAACCCGCGCAGAGGCCGGTAGAAGGGTTTACCTGCCATGCGCCCGGTACAGCTACATCATGCTCAGTGCCGCGGCTCTAGTTCCCCGGAAAACAGCTCGTCTTCGGCGTCCGGGGCCACCGGAATCTTGTGCTCTTCTGCCGCCCAGGCGCCCAGGTCGATCAGCTTGCAGCGATCGGAACAAAACGGCCGGAACGTGCTTTTATCGTTCCATTCCACAGGTGCGCCACAGGTCGGGCAATCGACGGTCAATGGCTGGCTCATGGCTGGCCTCCTCGTAAAGTCAGGTAAAAGTGGTGCAAGCGGTCAATCTGCGTGTACAGCGCGGCCAGGTCGGCATTGTTGTTCACCACGTCGTCAGCATGAGCCAGACGCTCCTCACGGGCCAGCTGCGCCTTGAGGATGGCCTGCACCTGCTCGGGGCTGGTGTTGTCCCGGGCCAGGGTGCGTGCCACCTGGATTTCCTGCGGCACATCGATGATCAGCACGCGCTGGACCTTCTGATGTTGGCCCGATTCGATAAGCAGCGGCGACACATAAACCGCATAGGGCGACTGCGCCTTGGCCAGGTAGCTGAAGATTTCCTGGCCGATCAGTGGGTGCAGCAGTTGCTCCAGCCACTTGCGCTGAGCCGGGTCGGCAAAGATCAGTTGGCGCAAGGCCGCACGATCCAGTTGCCCATCGCCCTGCAACACGCCGGGGCCAAAACGCTCGACGATGCTGGCCAGTGCCGGGCGGCCAGGTTCGACTACCCAGCGCGCCGCTTGATCGGCATCGACCAAGTGCACGCCAAGCTCGACGAAACGCTCGGCGGCGGCGCTCTTGCCGCTGCCGATGCCGCCGGTTAGCCCGAGAATCCAGGGGGTGAAGGCCTTGCTGGTCATCACATTCCAAACAGTTGCAGGTAGAAGGCGTATATTTCATCACCCCAGAGCACAGCAATCCACCCCGCAGTTGCCAGATAAGGGCCAAAGGCGATGGCAGTACTGGCCGATTGCTTGCGTAGGCGCAGCAGGCACAAGCCCGCGACCACACCGATCAGCGATGATAACAGCATGGTCATCGGTAATACCTGCCAGCCGCCCCACGCGCCGATGAGCGCCAATAGCTTGAAATCGCCATAGCCCATGCCTTCCTTGCCGGTGACCAGCTTGAATACCCAGTACACCGACCACAGGCTGAGGTATCCGGCCACCGCGCCCCAGAGGGCATCGGGCAATGCGACCAGCATATCGAAGGCGTTGACCATTAAACCCAGCCATAGCGTCGGCAGCACCAGCACATCAGGCAAAAGCTGTTGGTCCTGGTCGATCAGGCTCAGTGCCAACAGGCTCCAGGTCAGCATCAGCAGGGCAAGGGCCTGGAGGCTGACACCAGAATGCCATGCCACCGCCATGGACAATAATGCACAGGCCACTTCGACCAGTGGATAGCGGGCACTGATCGGCTGCTTGCAAGCCGAGCAGCGTCCGCGCAATGCCAGGTAACTGATTACCGGAATGTTCTCCCATGCGCGAATCGCATGCTTGCATGGTGGGCAGTGGGAAGCGGGTAGAAGCAGGTCGAAGCGCTCGTGCTGCCGGGTAGGCAAGCCCAGCACCTGCTGCGCCTCACGCTGCCACTGGCGCTCGAGCATGATCGGCAGGCGATGCACCAGTACATTGAGAAAACTGCCCATCAGCAGCCCGAGTACCGCTGCCAGGCAAATGAAATATGACGGCTGTTCCGCCAGTGCAGTCCAGGCGGCCATGTTCAGATCAAGCTACCCAGTTGGAAGATCGGCAGGTACATCGCCACCACCAGCCCGCCTACCAACACCCCCAGCACCACCACGATGGCCGGCTCCAGCAGGCCGGTCAATTGATCCAGGGCATGACGCACCTGTTCTTCGTAATGGCTGGCTGACTTGTCCAGCATCTGGTCCAGCGTTCCGCTGGATTCCCCAATCGCCGTAAGTTGCACCAGCAAAGGTGGGAACAGTGGATCACTGGCCATTGCCTGGTTCAGCGCCTGCCCGTTGGCCATGCCAAGGCGTAGCCGCTGCACCGCTTGTTCATGCAGATCGTTGCCACAGGCCCTGGCTACCGTCACCAACGCATCCAGCAACGGCACCCCTGCTGTGTAGGAAGTGGCCAGGGTTCGTGCGAAACGCGCCAGCGCCGCTTGGCTCAGCAGCTTGCCGAACACAGGAATGCGCAAGGCCCTGGCAGTTATCCACAAGCGCGCTGGCGCATGCTTCCGATACAGCCGGGCCACGCCAAAACCCAAACCAAACGTGATCGACAACAGCAACGGCCCGAACCGTCCCAGGCCTGTGGACAAGTCGATCACCCATTGGGTGAAGGCTGGTAAAGCAGTGTCGAAACCGGCAAACAATTGCTCGAAGCGCGGGATCACTTCCAGTAACAGAACTGCCGAAACACCCAGGCCGGTCAGCAACAGCAGCAGCGGGTACAGCATTGCCTTACGTACCCGTTTACGCAGCAACTGATGCTGCTCGAGCATCCCCGCCAGTTGTTCCAGCTGCCGATCGAGCGTCCCTGATTGTTCCCCCACGCGTACCAGGTTGCAGTACAAATCATCGAACCACGCCGGATGGCGCTGCAGCGCATCCGCCAGGCCCAGCCCAGATCCCACATCCCGTTTCAATTTATCCAGCAAGGCTGCCTGCCCGGCACTGCAACCACTGCGGCCCATCACTTCGAAGGCCTGCAACAGCGGCACCCCGGCCCTGAGCAAGGTCGCCAATTGCCGGCTGAAGCCCGCTGGGTCGGCTTTTTCCCGTGGCTTGGGCAAGCGCCACTGCAAGCCCCCCGCTGGGCGCAGGCTTACCACGCGAATGCCCTGGCGCTGCAAACCGGCCCGGGCATAAGCCGGGCTGCGCCCACTCACTTGGCCACTGACCGTAGCGCCGCTGGCGTCGGTCCCACGCCAGGAATAGAGATGCGTCGATGGGTTCATGCAAAGGTCCTTTTAGCTCGTGCGACAAGCCTGGAAACAGCTTGCCGCGTCCATGAGCGGGCGTATGTCCGTGTCGCTCACTAGAGTAGTTCAGCGAAGCGCGGCCCTTGCCGAGCAGGGGTGACAAAAGGTGTCTGTTCAGGCCTACTGCGCCGCTGCCAGTTGAGGGCGAGCCTGACCTTCACTCGAACCCGTATCAAAAAGGAAATCGTTCATGAAAGGGCAACGCGGTATCACCCTGATCGAACTGATGATCGTCGTCGCGATCATCGGCATTCTGGCGACCATCGCCCTCCCGATGTACACCAACCACCAGGCCCGCACCAAGGCGGCAGCGGGGCTGCTGGAAATCAGTGCGCTGAAGACGGCGATGGAGCTGCGCTTGAATGAGGGCAAGGATGTCAGCAACGTAGCCGAGTTGGGCGGCCAACCGGCTACGGCGAACTGTGCTATCACGGTCAGCAGCAAGGCGTCGGACGGGGCAGGCAGTATCGAATGTACATTGGTCGATGCCCCGGCCAATGCATTGGGCAAGCGCCTTACCCTGAGCCGCTCCCCGACGGGTTGGAGCTGCGCGACCGATATCGACGAGGACCTGGCGCCCAAAGGTTGCAAAGCGTCCTGAAGTAAAGGGAATAACGCCGGGGAAACAGGGGTTTACGTGACCGGGGCGGCAGTGGTACGTTGCGCTACACGCCGGTGTAGCTCAGTCGGTAGAGCAGCGCACTCGTAACGCGAAGGTCGCAGGTTCGATTCCTGTCTCCGGCACCATCCAGCTGTTCCGATACGCCTCTCCTTGTATACGGAACCCCCTGAAAAGCCCGCCAAGTGCGGGCTTTCTTGTTTCTACCTGTCTCGCTCTGTCTCTAGTGAGGAAGACAGGGTGATGTCACCCTAGGCGAAACTACCAATATTGATCGACTCGACGAGCGCCAGTGCGTGAGAACGACACGCTGTCTAGAAATCGACAGGGTGGGCTGGCTTCCCGAGGCGGTACAGAGTCGGCCAAGCACTGCCGCCGTTGTCCGCGAGGACTAGCCGGCCTGGCAGCGGATCAGGGGCAGACCCATGGTGGCCTGACCCTGGCGGCGAAGGCGCGCCAGGCCGGGGTGGGCCAGCAGGTCTGACGAAAAAGCGCAGGAGCAACGAAAATGTGCAGGTGTCGTAGACCCAGCAGCTGACCGAGCTGCCTGCCGTGAACTACCCGGGTACTGGGTAGTTATCAGATAATCAGGCGTCCAGCTCACCAGCCTGAGCATCGCGACTAGTGTCTTGCCGAGTGCTGTATGGGCCGCCATCAGTCACTGAAAGCGGCCATGATTGCGTCCACGACCACACGTACTCTGGTGGTGTGGGCCAAGTCCTGATGTAGAACCAGCCACGCTTCATAGGACTTGGCCCGATGACGATCAGGCCATAACCGCACCAGTTCAGAATCACGCCGGGCTACATATTCTGGTAACTCGCCTAAGGCCAGGCCAGCGCGTACGAAGGTCGCCAGCATCAGGCTTGAATCCAGTTCAGCGACCACGCGGCCTTGAGCTCTGGATTCGCCTGCCAGTGTCTCGTCCTGGCGCACTGTCACGCCTTCTTGGTAAAGCGCAATGTCGTGGCCTGCAAAAGCTTCTCCAGGCCTCGGCTCCCCGTGTTGCTCCAAGTAACTCCGGGTTGCGTACAGGCCAACATCCCAGCGAGCGAGTTGCCGCACGATCAGGTCGGGTTGCTCCGGTCGCAAGGTGCGCACGGCAACATCGGCTTCCCTGCGTCCTAGGTCGAGCAGCCGTGTGGTAGTGGTCAAGATCACGCGCACCTCGGGGTGGCTGGCACGTAGCCGCTCGATGGCCGGTACAACGAAATCCACGGCGAGTGCATCGGTGGTTGTCACACGCACCTCGCCAGAGGCGTGCGTGTCGGTGCCTTCACCGCGCCGCTCGAAGGAGACGGCCATGCGCTCCATGCCTTCGGCCATACGCACTACCTGCTGGCCGGTGTCGGTCAATACCAAGCCACCAGTGCTGCGCAGGAACAGCCGACTGCCCAGAGCCTGCTCCAACCCGGCCAGGCGCCGGCTTACCGTAGTCTGGTCGATGGTCAGATGTTGGGCCGCACCGCGGAGGGTGCCGGCACGCTGTACCGCCAGGAAAATCCGTATGTCGTCCCAGTTCATCTCCGCTCTTCACCTTGTTGCAAATATGCAGCCATAGAATGCTTTTTCATGCATTTTCGCATTTAAGGCATCTCTTTAACATAGTGTTCATTCCGTTGAACCCTTGATCTGCAACTAATCCAAACCGGTTGCTTGGGAGCGCCATGCCTCGTTTATCTTTTATCCTGACCGTTGCCATGCTGAGTACATTTGGTCTCATTGCTTCGGATATCTACCTTCCCGCCATGCCGAGCATGACTACCGAGTTCGATATCGCCGACTGGCAAATGCCGCAGACGGTTTCTTTCTACCTGCTGGCACTGGCTATCTCGCAACTGGCTTACGGTCCGTTGTCTGACCGTCACGGCCGCAAGCCAGTGGTGCTGGCCGGTGGTGTGCTCTACCTGATCGGTTCTCTGGGCTGCGCGGCGTCGGGCAGCTATGTAGGCTTCCTGGCTTGGCGTATGGTTGAAGCGGTTGGAGCGGCAGCGGGACTGGTCATCGGCCGGGCGCTTATTGCCGATACCTGCGATAAGCGCATCTCGGCCAAGGTCTATGCGGTGGTTTATCCAATAGTGTCGCTGTCGCCGGCTTTGGCTCCGGCTATTGGCGGGCATTTGGCCGTCGCGTTTGGGTGGCGGGCCGACTTCCTGTTCGTGGCGGCCTTTGGCGCTGTGGCGCTGCTGATGGCGTTGACGTTACTGCCTGAAACGCTGCCCGTGTCGGCGCGCACTCGAACTTCTCCTTTTGCCGGATTTAGCCATGTGCTACGCGACCGGACCTTTCGCCGCTATACGCTGGTGGTCTGCACGATCTACTGCGCGTGGTTCGTATATCTGACGCAGTCGCCGTTCCTATTCGTACGGGCGGGATTGAGCGAAGAGCAGAGTGGCTGGCTGTATTTGCCGCTGACGGCAGGCATCGTTGGCGCGAACTTGCTGGCGAAGCGATTGCTTGACCGCTGGCCCTACGACCGCATCGTCACTGTCGGCATTGCATGTTTTGTACTCGGCGGCACAGCGTTTCTCACTGCCGCGGCATTGGGGTGGTCTGGCGCGGCGGCCGTGGTACTGCCAATGTGCCTAGTCAGCCTTGCTAACGGATCGTCGCTGTCGCTGGCGGTCTCCGGTGCCATCGCCAGCGAGCATGGGTATGCGGCTACTGCGTCGGGATTGGTTGGGTTCTGCCAGATCGGCAGCGCTGCGCTTATGGCAATGGTCGTGAGCGCGGCTTTCGGCACGAGCTTTAGCGTACTCGGCGGCGCGGTACTGGTGTTTAGTCTGCTCGCATTGTCCGCATGTTTACCATTCTCTCTGCAAACAACATCGGGCGCGTAGTTGATAGCCCCATGAGATAGCCCTCACAAGGTTTCTTCAGGATGGCCTTTGGTATTGGCTCAGGCGCTTCGGTCTGGCGTACGATGTAGCACAAGACCATCAGGCAGATGGGGCTTTGAATACGGGATTTCCCGTAATTGCCTGCCAAGGGATTGCTGTCATAGCAACACCCGCCGGCGAGCAGCCACGGTCATTAGGTGGTGAAACGCCACCCCCACCGTTTCGGGGGAGTGGTGCCCGGCTATACACAACCCCCTTGGCATCGACTTGGTTGCTATGTTCACACCCGGAATGGCGGGCATGTAGTTCCCCGGTGGGGGTGAACGATCCTCCACCCGTGGCCTACCCGCGCCAGGTGCCGCTCACTACCCCCGCGGCGGGATGGTGGATGGAGTAGCATGCCAAGGGCTGGGTGGAGGTACTTTTCGTTTTAGGTGTATGTTTAGGTATACAGTGGTAGCGTCAAGCTATCTATGGTCCTTATTTTGCTGGGTGAAAGGTGCCCGATTCGACTCCTGTCTCCGTACCAGTTCAGGTTCCAGCGAAGGCTACCGAAATCTTTGGAACCCCCGTAAAACCCGCCTTCTGGCGTAATGCTGTTCACTTAAGCTTAGAGGTTCGACGTGAGCTCTTCGGTGGAGCGC
>NZ_JBJJLN010000090.1:0-10251 GCF_046230725.1 Pseudomonas sp. KCJK9000
GTATGAGCCTAGTCCATTGGCTTTTGCCGGCGTGTGTGGCCGACGCGCTGCGCCATCGCCGATCAATCAGAATAATCCTACTGGCAGCTGCGAAGCCTCCCACAACCTACTTGATGCTCAGCAGCGCATGATGCCTGGCAAAATCTCAAAAGCGACTTTTCGCAAGGAGAAACAGGTTTTGTCGGATTTCCAAACCAAGTTGCAGCACCTGAGTGCCGAGCAGATCGAAGCCTTGTACAGCGATTACGTCAGCGGTGAGAAAATCGCCACGCTGCTGGAACGCTACGCCATCGACATCGCCCCCAGCAGCCTGATCAAGGCGTTCCCGCCGGTACCCTGCCAAGGGCTGCAGTGCCCCTACTGCGCTGTGAGCCTGTACGAGCGGCGCAAAAGCCGCTCGGCCTACAGTTGGAACGACAATCAGGCTTACTGCCCGCAATGCACGCACCGTCACTATTTTCCAGGGCGCAACCAATGGCAACGCGATTGCACCTGCCCACCTTGCCTGGCAGTACGTGAGCGTGCCAGGCAGGCGCGGGCCAGCGAGCAACGCAAGCGCATCGATGAGCACTGGTCATTGGCCAAACACCAGCCCGTGCCGCTGCATACCCTGCCCGTCACCCGTCAATTGCAGCTGTTGGCCATGCTCCAAGTGCGCATGGATGGGCAAAAGGGTTGCATCCATGCTGCAGAACGAAGCACGGCAGACATGCGGGTCAGCCCGTCCCTAGGCATGGATTCAGCGCTGTTGCTGGCGCTGCACGAAGACCAGATTCTGCTGGTGGACCCAACCTCGCCGCTGGATGCCTTCAGTGACGACCCCACGCCTAAAGCTTGGCAAAACAAAGTGAGCTGGGTCGCCAACGTCAGTCTGGATGGCGAGCACCGGGCCGGCATTGGCAGCCTGTATCGCGCGCTGCGCCTGACATTGGGCAATGGCCCGCAGGCGCGGTGGCGCAGCGAGATCGCCGCAGCCATCGAGCGGCTGAATAAGGAGGAGGTCTGTGCCTATATCGCCACACGCAGTGCAGAGCATGGCTTGCCATTCGAGGCCAGGAAGAAAGCCGCTGAAGTGGCCGAGCAGCTGCTTGAGATGCACCCGGTTCGGCATATCTGGTCCCTGACCAACACGGCTGTTCGGGGGGCTCTGGCCTACGTGGCCAGGGCTCGGGTCAGCAAGCAGCATGCCGCCAACACCATTCCCGGCAGAATGCTGTCGATGAGCGAACGGGCCATCAGCGAGCAATGGCAATTCAACATTTCAAGCCACGACGCCTATCCGCCGCTGTCGGCCATGCGCTGGGCGCTGTTCGAAGTACTGCTGCAACAAGAAGACCATGGCCTGGGCCAGAAGCTCAGCGACTACCTCGCACAGCTGCCTGGGGAAGTTGCCGCCAGCAGCTACACCTGTTACTGCGCGCTGTGTGGTTCGAACCGCGTGCACATAACGGCGCTGCCAGAAGAAACTATCGTCAATTGCAAAGATTGCCTGGCCAAAACCCGGGTGTCGACCTAGCCAGGGCCCATGCCCAGCGCTCACCCTGCCGGGGTCTTTCTAAGCAACATTTTGTTGGTAATTCCTACGCCAAGCAGTGAACCTGCTTACAAAAATGCGGTCTGTCCCTGACGGTCAAGTTACCGACCGGTTCGTCGGCCCTGTCATTGAGCGCGAGCTCCCGGGCCTATTTTTCCTGCAGCAGCGAAGACCCGACATGCCTGAATCCCGCCCCGCCTCCCCTGCCCTCACTGCCCTGCGCGGCAGCCTGCTCGCCGCCTTCGTGGCCCTTGCCGTGCCCGCGCATGCCGAAGAGCCGGCCAGCGATGCGCGCTGGGTCAGCGACAGCCTGAGCACCTACGTACGCAGTGGCCCGACGGACGGCCACCGCATTGTCGGGACCCTCAAGTCCGGGCAGAAAGTCACGTTGGTCGGCAGCCAGGGCAACTACAGCCAAGTACGCGGCCAGAATGGCGATTTGGTGTGGATCCTCACCAGCGACCTGCAGTCGGTGCCTGGCCAGAGCGAGCGCCTGCCGCAACTCGACGCTCAGGTGGCGGAGCTGTCCGGGCAGCTCAAAACCATCGACGACAGCTGGAAGAACCGCGTACAGGGCATGCAAGAGACCCTCGACTCGCGCAAACAGCTCATCGATGAGCTGCAAGCCCGCAATCAGGCGCTGAACGAGCAGCTCGACCAAAGCCAGTCGAGCCTGCGCGATACCCAAGCGCGCCTTGGGGATGAGAACAAACAAGTGATGATGCGTTACATGGTTTACGGGGGCAGCATTGCTGGCGCCGGCCTGCTGGCGGGTTTGATCATTCCGGCCCTGACTCGCGGGCGCAAGAAGAACGACCGCTGGTTCTGACCTAGAGGCTGCTGTGCGGCTTCTTCACGGCCGAAGCCTCGTAGAAGCCGCACAGCACAGACTACCTGCCGCGAGCCTTGTTATAGATGGTTTTGGCGCGGTCAGCCGAGGCTTGGCACTGGGTCCAATCCTGCGCCGCTTGCCCTTTCTTGGCCTGATCGAGCAGCTCGTGGTAGTCATGGGCCATGCCGCCATGAAGCGCCTGGCCGTCGGTTTTCTTGATCTCTTCCAGCTCCTTGATCTTCGCCGCACAGTTGCTTTTCGGGTCGGCGTGGGCGGTAAAACTAAGCACTGAAGCAATTACCAGCAGAGGCACGAGTTTCATGGGTTTCATGGAGCGTTCTCCTGGGCAATCGGGATGGTCATCTAAAGGATTGTTGGCTCGACGCAGGGTCAAGCATAGTCGGCGATAGCGGCGGCGTCGGCTCGGCTTGGGGGTTGAGCCTGCCAACGTCTTTATTGGCGCAAGCGCTCCAGTGCCTCTAACACGAACCCAGTGGCTCGCTCCATCTCTGCCTCGCGGCAGGCTATGCCTAAATGACGCCACAGCCCCGGCCGCAGTGGCCGCCGCGCGATACCCGGATGCGGCTCCGAGGCTTCGCCCTCCTGCGGCAGCAACGTTGCGCCATAGCCCGCTGCGACCAAGCGCTTGATCGCATCGTTGTAGTTCAGCTCGATGCGTGGCTCGGGATACAACCCCGCTGCCGCGAACCACTCACTGGTTACCCGCGACAACTGAGTGCTGCTGTCGTTGAGGATCAACGCCCGCTGGTTGAGCCAGGCCGGAGTGACCTTGGCAGGTGGCTGCCAGCGCGCTGGCACGTACGCCAAGATCGGGTCGCGTCGCCATGGGGTCAGCCTGATGCTCTTGCCTGCCGCCTGCGGCAGCGCCACCAGGGCGATGTCCAGGCTTCCATCACGCAACCGCGCCAACGATGCCTGGGAAGTCAGGACCTGAACCTGTACATCGATGCCAGGGTGTTGCCCTTGCAGATACTCGAGCGCCTTGGGCAGCAGATGCGCAATCGCACCGGTGGAAGCGCCCAGGCGCACCCGGCCGGTCAGGCCTTCGACTTGCCGGCGCACTTCGTCCAGGGCCTGGTCGGCATCGGCTAGCAGACGGCGGGCCCGGGCCAGCAGGGTTTCGCCAATGGCCGTGGGACGCACCTGGTTACGGTTGCGGATCAGCAAAGGTGCGCCGACCCTCGCCTCGAGTTCGGCCACGTGCAAGCTGATGGTGGGCGGCGCCAGGTTGAGCTGGCGGGCGGCTTCGGCGAAAGCGCCCAGTTCCGCAACCACAACCAACGTGCGCAGGCGGTCGAGGCTGATTTCACGCATCGGCAACGCTCCTTGGTTCAGGAAATCTGAATATCAGCGTCATGATATTCAAATTTTCTTTATGAATGCCACAGGCGAGCATAGGTCATCTCTTGCCATGATCGGACATCACCATGCATACCCCAGTCGTGTTTATCGACGGCGACCAAGGCACCACCGGCCTGCAAATCCATGCACGCCTACAGGGCCGTAACGACCTGCACTTGCTGACCCTGCCCGACGCCGAGCGCAAAGATCCGCAATGCCGTGCCAGGGCCATCAACAGCGCGGACATCGCGGTATTGTGCCTGCCGGACAACGCCGCCCGCGACGCGGTGGCGACTATCGAAAACCCGGCTGTGCGGGTGATCGACGCAAGCTCCGCGCATCGCACCACGCCTGGCTGGGTGTACGGTCTGCCGGAGCTTGAGCCTGACCAGGCCGAACGCATTGCCCAGGCCAAGCGCGTCAGTAACCCAGGCTGCTACCCCACCGGAGCCATCGCCCTGCTGCGCCCGCTAGTCGACGCCGGCCTGTTGCCGAGGGACTACCCCCTTAGCATTCATGCCATCTCAGGTTACTCCGGCGGTGGTCGCGCAGCCGTGCAACGGCATGAAACGCTGGGAGGTGAACAGGCCCCGACCCTGCAACTGTATGGTTTGGAGTTGGCCCACAAGCACGTGCCTGAAATTCAGCAACACGCCGGCCTGACCGCCCGGCCGATATTCCTCCCAGGCTACGCGGCTTATCGCCAGGGCATCGTTCTGAGCATCCCGCTGCAACTGCGCTTGCTGCCCGGCCGCCCCGACGCCGAGCAACTGCAAGCGTGCCTGGAGCAGCACTACCAGGGTGCACGGCATGTGCAGGTAATGCCCTTGCATCAGCAAGGCCCCGCTGCGGCGCTTGACCCTGAAGCACTGAATAACACCAACGACCTACGCCTGGCGGTGTACGCCAACCCCGAGCACGGTCAGGTGCTGCTCACGGCAGTGTTCGACAACCTTGGCAAGGGCGCCTCGGGAGCCGCGGTGCAGAACCTCGAGCTGATGCTGGCCGCGATGCGCGGCTGAAAAGGGTTTAGACTGTTCACCCCGCGCCAGCCTGGCGCGAGGTGATCCAACCGCAGCCGGAGCCGTCCCCCGATGTTCATTCTCAGCCGCCTCGACAGCGTGCCGCCCGAGTCCTTCCAAAACCAGATCCGCGAACTGGTGATCCACAACGTAGGCGAACTGAGCAGCGTGGCCATCCGCGCCGAAAACCCGTTGTACCCGCTTTATCAGTACGGTGTCGGCATGGAGGTGCACCAGTACCTGCAAGCGATGGGTGGCACCGGCGGTCTGGCCGTGCAACTGACCCTGGCACTGGATGCCGACGCCCCGGATCAACTGCTTGGGTTCGCCCTGGCCTTGCCGGCCCAGGACACCCCGCAGGCCTGTACCCTGGCGTTCCTGGCCGTACTCCCCAGCCACCGCCGCCAGGGCATTGCCCGCGCGCTGCTGGGTGACCTGCAGGCGCGTTACAACAGTGTCGAGCTCAATGCCTTCGCCCATCAGGTGCCTTGGTTCGAAAGCATGGCCATGCAGGTGGTCGCTGCCAGCGGCCCGCAGGTGCTGATGAGCAGCACCGGCCAGGCCAGCGGCGCGCTCATCGGCCGGGTGGACATCGCGCCGATTTACCAGGCGCCCGAAGTGCTGCAGATCCACACCTACTTGCTGAACCAACATGGCGAAGAAGCCATGCTCGATGCCGAGCAGCAGCGCGATGAATGGCTGGACAGATTGGCCGAACAAGCCAGGCAATGCCTACAGGTGCGCAAGTCGGTGCATTGATCCAGCGCCTGGTCGCTGTGTTACTGAGTTTTGGCCGTTGCCCGCTCGACCACAACGTCATCCTTGGCCTGCTGCTGCATCCGCACACTCAACATGCCCGACAGCGAGATCAGCCATAGCACCAGGAACACAGCAGCGACTGTCAGGTTCGACGCCAGTGACAGGGCGCTGACGACGCCTGAGGCCACGGCGCCGAAGACCAGCATCAAACAGCCCTGCAAGCTTGCCGCCACACCCGCGCGGTCAGGGAACAGCGACATGGAACGGGCCATGGCATTGGAAAAGATGAACCCCTGACCGAAGGCGACCAGCATGATGCCGCCGAGGATGTTCACCAGGCTCAACCTACTGGCTGTCGCTGCGATCCCGATCACGCCCAGCAGAAACAGCGACATACCGGTCCACATCAAATTACGCGGGTCGATGCGCCGGATCAGCGCGCGGTTGACCAGCGTACCGACCAGGTAGCAGCTGCCAACGGCCAGCGCCGTGGTGCCGAAGTACTGGGCACTGTGCCCCAATCGCTCCTGGACGATGTAAGGCCCGAATACGTTCCACAGCAGAAAAGCCGAGAAACTAGAGCCGAGCACGATCACCGATGAACGAAAGCGGGCGTCGGCCAGAATGCAGCGGTAGCCTAAGACCGTCTGCAAAGCTGCCCGCCGCCCGGAATGTGGCAGCGACTCCTTCAGCCCGGCCAGCACGAAGGCCAGCACGATCACCGCGTATACGGCATAGAGAACGAAGTTGTAACGCCAGCCCAAGTGCACTTCGATCACACCGCCCACGTATGGCGCGATCACTGGCCCCAGCCCGAAGGCCAGGCTGAGGTAGATGATTGCCACGTAAAAACGCGGCCCTTTGACGATATCCACCAGCAACGCCCGCGCCACCACTTGGCAAGCGCCAATCGCGAAGCCCTGTAGTGCCCGGGCCACTAAAAGCATTTCGATGGAAGTGGCAATGCTCGCCACCACGCTGCCGCCCAGAAACACCAGCAGCCCCAACTGTACTGCCGGTTTGCGGCCACGGGCATCGGCCATCACGCCGAAGAACAACTGGCCGAGGGCATAGAACAACAGCGTGATGGTGATGGTGTTCTGCATCAATGACGGGCTGGCCGACAATTCCCGGCCGATGGAGGGAATACTGGGCGCATACAAGTCGATGGCGATACCGCCGACGCTATTGATCAGCGGCGCCAGAAACACAATGAAATTCTCGTAACGTTTGCTCGCGTTCATGCTTATCTCCAGCACGCCGCGCGTCGTGACGCGCGGCGCGTGTCAACCTCAGGCAGATGCCTGACAAGGGAAATGAGGCGTGGCCAGGGCAACGCCCGGGCTAGGTGCGCTCATCCAGATGCTGGGCGGTGACAGCCGCGCTGCGACAACCCGTGGCTCATGGTGGTAATAGGAGCCCCAGTTCACCCCCGGATCCTTGACCCGCGTGCTATCGGCAGGGCCTAAGTCATCCAGGCTGTCCACCAGCGGGGTCAGCAGCTGACGCACCTGATCGGTGGCGGTGAGTACCACCAGGCCGAAATTGCGCAAGGCCAGCGTCTTGATCACATTGTCCAGTAGGTACTTGCCTGCTCCGCTGCCGCTACGAAACGATGCAAAGGCCCCCACTTCGGCAATGCGAGCGCGGTCCAGCCCATAGCGTCGATCCAGGCTTTGATCCAGGTAGTACTCACTGAACAGCTTTGCCGAGTCGCCGTAGCTGATGCCGGCACAGGCATAGCCAGGGGCGCCGCCGTTGGAGCCTGTCAGGCAGACGAACAGATCAGGCTGTGGCTCTGGGGTGGCGCCGTAGTGTTTCAGATAGTGGGCACGCACGGCCTCTTGCAGGCACCGGTAGCCGGGCCGACCTTTGTAGAAATTACGCACGATGTACATGGCGTTCTCTGGTCCTCAGGCATACATCTGGTCGATGAAGCGCGCCTCGATTTCAGCGCGTCGCGGCCGCCCCGTGACGGTGTAGAACTGGTCACGGAACTGGGCGATGTCGTCGATCACACGAATTTGCCGAACCCTGGCGAAGTCTGCCAGGCGATGCTCCAGGCGCGCCATTTCGTCACGGACGCAGGCAGTGCCGGCTGTGCTGAGAACGATGGCACAGGGCTCGTCCTTGCCCTCGCCCATGACGATCATGTCGTCCACCAGCGGGCTTTCCTTGTAGACGTTTTCCACCCACTCGGGCGAGATATTGCGGGCCGTCGACAGGATGATCACATGCTTCTTGCGGCCGGTGATGTAGAGATAGCCGTCGCGAAATTCTGCTATGTCACCGGTGTGCAAGTACCCATCGGAAAGATCGCAAGCAGTGTCGTCAGCGTTGTAGTAGCCTGCGCAGAGCGTGGGCGTGCGCACCAGCAGTTCACCGTCGACCAACTTGGGCTCGATCCCGTCCAGCAGCTTTCCGGCTGAGCCAATGCGCCGCTCGGCGGGCGAGTTGAGCGAGATGATCGATGAGTTTTCGCTAAGCCCATAGGCTTCGAACACCTCGACACCGCGGGCATCCAGCGCCTGCAGCACACTGACCGGGATTTTGGCGCCGCCTGTGATGATGTGCGGGCACTGCGCTCCGAACAGCTGCTGCACCGAGCACTGCTCAAGCAGCATGTTGGCTTCCTCCAGCAGCTTTGGCGGCAGGTACAGGAAGTTCGGCTGGTTGGGGGCGATCATTTCCAGGTACTGCCTGGCATTGCCGCTGGCCGCGCCATATTCGGCTACGCCTTTGGGCATTAGCGTCAGCGTGCCGCCGGACAGGATAGGGATGAATACGCCCAGCACTTGTTCGATCAACAGGCTCATGGGCACGATCGAGAAATAATGCAGCGGCTGTTGCGGCAGGCGCTTCATTACGTTGTCCACCAGCAGGCCGACCGCCTCGTCACGGATCATCACGCCCTTAGGCTTGGAGGTGGTGCCGGAAGTGTGGATGATCGAAACGATCCCCTCCGGTATGAGCTCATCCTCGGCACGCCACTCATCGCCGATGGCCTGGCCCATCAGTTGATCGGGGATGAAGCATGGCTTGTCCGGCAGGATGCCATGCAAGCGGCCTGCGGTTTGCTCATCACTGACCAGCACGGCAGTGGCCTTGCCCAGCAGGCTGGCGATCTGATCATCGGAAAATTCGATCGGCACCGGCAGCAACACTGCACCGACTTTCTGAATGGCCAGCAACGTGTAGACCCACTCGTAGCACGAGCGCATGGCAATACCGAACACTTTGCGCTCACAGCGGCCTACGCGCCCTTCAAGAGCACTGGCCAAGCGCAGCACGTCGCGACGCAGCTGGTGCAAGGTGTACTCACGGCCGCCCATCTCACGAATGACCACGCGATCTGGCGATGCCGCCAAATAGTCCTGCATTTTCTTGCTGATCATTGGCCATTACCCCCGATACGGTAGCTCTGAGCGCCGAAAATACGACGGGAAGTGTCATCCAGACGGCGGCGACCATGCATGACGCGCGTGTTGTCGATGACGATGACATCGCCTTTTTGCCAGAAGTGGCTGTAGGTATTGCGCTCGGTCACTTCCTTGATTTCATCCCATATCTCCAGCGCGATAGCTTCGCCATCGGCCCAGGTAATACGCGGGGGTTCGTAGTTGACACTGGGGCCGAGCATCGAATTGCAGAACGCCCGGCGCCCGCTAAAGCAGCTGGTTTCCACTGCAGATATAATCAGCTCCGATGCAATCAGGTTCTGGTCGATACGGCGGTAAGTTTGCCCTGCCACTTGTTCATTGACCTGTTGCAGATGTTCGTCGGTGATCGCCTCCAGCGGAAGTTGCAACTCGATACTCAGAAAGCGTTTGACGTTCTGCCACGGAATACGGCGGCGATATCGAATATTGCGTTGCTCGAAAAGTTTGCGGGTTTTCGCCGAGAGGTCGAACAACACTCGCTCGCCGTCACAGAGTGTGGTTTGCGAGCCGATAGAGGCGGCTTCGAGGCAATAGAACCATTGCAGGTCAGGGTTGAACGGCAGGTTGCCATTCTCGCGGTGCAGGCCCATCTCGTGCACGCCCGCCTCGATTTCCGCAGTGTTCGCAGTGGCTGCCTTGCGTGCCGGGTCGAAGGTGACCCGCGATGAGTGGGCGCTGACGAATTCATTAAAGTCTTCGAGGCTATCGGCGAAGTCGCGGTAAATCACAGCACCACTATGGGCCAGGTCTTCGTACAGGGTCGCACCATTGATGGAATCGCTGATGCGCTGGCCACGATCGACTGCGATTACACATTCGAAACCATAGCAAGGTGTCGGCTGCCTGAAATAAGGAAACACCAACGGTTGCGCGTGGGCCAACATGACTCATTCCTCCTTGAAAGTGTGGGTCAGGTAGAGCGCTGCCTACCCGATGACCAAACGATAAGTGAAATGAGTACGTCGCTGGTTTTAAGAAATCTAAATGCGCTGTGAAAATTTAAAAGTCTGTTTCATCACTGCGTCAATAACACATCGGCCACTTGCTCGATCAACGCACGCATGCTGCTGAGGTCTTTGCTGTCGCTGCGCTCACGCGCCCAGATCATGTCCAAGGTGAAACTGGGAAAGCCCAGTGGCGGTTGGCAGATCTTCACCTGCTCAGGGAAGCGCCGAGTCGGGAATAAAAACGCCGGGCACGCAACGGTAGCAGGCACCGCCGCGGGAAATTTGAGGCAAGCCCGGCAACCGTTGGGGCGCACCAGCCCATTGCGCGAGGGCCCGGCCTTATCCAACCAGCCGT
>NZ_JBJJLN010000091.1:0-10098 GCF_046230725.1 Pseudomonas sp. KCJK9000
CTTGAACGTCTGCACGAACAATATAACGCCTACATACCGCAGCAGCGGAAAAAGCTCGCCGAAACAGAGAAGCAATTCCGAGACAACCTGAATAGGTTCATGCATTCACTTTCTGACCACCGCCCTAACCTGTCCTACGGTTATCTGGCAAACCGCGATGAAGCCTCAATTGCTTATTACAACAACAAAATCGCACTCGTAATCGAGGAGCGTGAGGCAATTCAAGAGGTGATAGCCAGCCTTAGACAGCTATAGGCTACGGCACCTTATTAGCCAGCAAGACTCCCTGAAACAGTGTTCTATCTGAAAATAATTCTCAATCAGCACCTATGTCAGAGGCCGTCGCCATGAAACCATCACTGAACCCTGCGATTTTTTTCTACCAAGGCAACAAACTCGTCACTGTCAAGGCAGGCGCCAACCATCGCAGCATCTTCCGAGCGACGGACATGCCACTGGCTGAGCAGCAATCAGCCGACGGCAATGGCTTGCTGGCTACAGATAACAAAGGCTCGGTGCTTGCTGTACAGAGCGAGGAGGAAAAAGAAACACATCGGTAGTCGAGTGATGGGCATGATCCGACACTGCAGTCCGTGCAAGCATCAACTGCCTCAAACGGTAAGATTTAGGACGCAGGTTCGACCTGCCATGCGCTTGGATGAAAAGATCGCCTTTGATCGGTAAGCCTGACGATAAGCAAATAAGACCTGCAGACCGTGATTAGGCAAAGATGCCCTCAGAAGAGGGCATCTTTTGACGACCTTACGCCGCCCCCCACATCTTGTGCGGGTCAATCACAAACTTCTTCGGCACCCCTGCATCGAACTCGCCATACCCTTCAGGCGCCTGATCCAGGTTGATCACCTGCACGCCCACCACTTCGGCAATGTTGATGCGGTCCCACATGATCGCCTGCATCAGCTGGCGGTTGTACTTCATGGTCGGCGTCTGGCCGGTGTGGAAGCTGTGCGACTTGGCCCAGCCCAGGCCGAAGCGGATGCTCAGCGCGCCGATCTTGGCAGCGGCATCGACCGCGCCTGGGTCTTCGGTCACGTACAGGCCCGGGATACCGATGTTGCCGGCCACGCGGGTCACTTGCATGAGCGAGTTCAGCACAGTGGCCGGGGCTTCATGCTTGGCACCTTCGTGGCCGTGGCCGCGGGCTTCGAAGCCGACAGCATCGACCGCGCAATCCACTTCAGGCTCGCCGAGAATGTCGACGATCTGCTCGTGCAGCGGCGTGTCCTTGGACAGGTCGACCACTTCGAAGCCCTGGGACTTGGCATGGGCCAGGCGAGCAGGGTTCAGGTCACCGACGATCACACAGGCCGCACCCAGCAGGCGCGCCGAGGCAGCGGCGGCAAGGCCCACCGGGCCGGCACCCGCTACATAAACGGTGCTGCCAGGGCCTACACCGGCGGTGACGGCACCGTGGTAGCCGGTGGGCAAGATGTCGGACAGGCAAGTCAGGTCACGGATCTTCTCCATGGCCTTGTCGCGATCCGGCAGTTTCAGCAGGTTGAAGTCGGCGTACGGCACCAGCACGTACTCGGCCTGACCACCGGTCCAGTCACCCATGTCGACATAGCCGTAGGCGCCACCAGCACGCGCTGGGTTGACGGTCAGGCAGACACCGGTATGCATCTCTTTGCAGGAACGGCAGCGGCCGCAGGCGACGTTGAACGGCACCGACACCAGGTCACCGATTTTCAGGCGCTCGACATCACGCCCCATCTCGACGATTTCACCGGTAATTTCATGGCCCAGCACCAGGCCGACTTGGGCAGTGGTACGGCCGCGGACCATGTGCTGGTCAGAGCCGCAAATGTTGGTGGAAACCACCTTGAGGATCACGCCGTGCTCGATCTTCTTGCCGCGTGGGTCTTGCATTTTCGGGTAGTCGATCTTCTGTACTTCGACCTTGCCAGCGCCGAGATACACCACTCCACGATTGCCAGACATGCTCTTACCTCGCTTGATTTGTATTTATGCAGCGGTGGTGGAACGCGCCGCCATCCATGGGCGGCATGTGTTTCTGGAATGCAGAGAATTGTGGGCCTGATACGGCGAGATGCACTGACTGGGAGCGACAGGGAGATGCCTTTTAGCGGCAGGGGCGTCGTTGGAGGTTATGGGGAAGAGAGTGGTGGCCTGTGCCGGCCTCTTCGCGGCTAAAGCCGCTCCTACACAGGCACCGATGCTCTTGAAAACTGCGTCAAACCGTGTAGGAGCGGCTTTAGCCGCGAAGAGGCCGGTGTAGGCTATTAAAGAACGACAGTCCGGTTGGCGTTGAGGAACACCCGCCGCTCGATGTGATACCCCACCGCCCGCGCCAGGGTCAGGCACTCGATGTCACGCCCTTTGGCAATCAGGTCTTCCGGGTAATGGCTGTGATCCACCACCTCCACACCTTGGGCAATGATCGGCCCTTCGTCGAGGTCGTTGTTGATGTAGTGCGCCGTTGCACCGACCATCTTCACACCTTTGTTGTAGGCCTGGTGATAAGGCTTGGCACCTTTGAACCCTGGCAGCAACGAGTGATGAATATTGATCGCCCAACCGTCCAGACGCCGACACAGCTCGGGCGAGAGCACCTGCATGTAGCGGGCGAGCACCACCAGCTCTGCCCCGGTTTCTTCGATCACCTGGATCACCTTGCGCTCTTGCGCAGGCTTGTCCTTCGGATCGAGGGCGAAGTGGTAGTAGGGAATCTTGTGCCAGTGCGCCAATGGCTCAAGGTCTGGGTGGTTGGACACCACCGCGACCACATCCATGGCCAGCTGGCCGATGCGCTGGCGATACAGCAGGTCGTTCAGGCAATGGTCGGCTTTGGACACCATGATCACCACCTTGGGGCGGTGATTAGGGGCGGTCAGCTCGAAGGCCATGCCGAACGCTTCGCTGCGCTCGGCAAGGCCGGCCCTGAAGCCGGCCTCGTCGAAATCGTCCGGCTGGCGGAACTCCACGCGGATGAAAAACCGCCCCGACAGCCGGTCATCGAAGGAGTGGTGCTCCGTGACGTAGCAGCGCTGCTCGAAGAGGTAACGCGTCACCACGTCGACAGTGCCGAGCATGCTCGGGCAGTCGGCGGTGAGAATCCAGGTATCCGGTGCCCGACTCATGCTCTGTTCTCCTTAGGCCTCGATGCTCAGGCCGTATTCGGCCGATGCGTCCTGCAGCCACAGCCACCAGTAGTCGGCGAAGCTGCGGCGGATCACCAGCTCCCAGGTGTCTTCGGCAGTGCGGCGGATCACCAGTTGCGACTTGGCGAACACGGTGCCGACGGCTTTGCCGACCGGGAAGTTGTTGGGGTGAACGTCATAGCTGGTGGACTTCATCAGCACTTCGCGCACGTTCGGGCCACGCAGCTCCAGCAGGCTTTGCCCACCGCTGACGTTGACCACCTGGATGTGCTGGCCTTCGAGGGCTGCACGCAGTTTCTGCTCGACCTCCAGTTCCTGGCCGCCGGGTACGATCAGCAGCCACTCGTCTGGGCCCATCCATTGCAGCGACATGTCATTGCTGGCCACCACGGTCAAAGCAACCGGCAGCTCCAGGCCCAGCGCCTTGTGCACGCCTGCGGCGAACTCGGGGTTGTGCCCGTCCCCGCGGATGGTCAGGTGACCGAGGAATTTCTTTTCACGCAGGGTGACGCCTGCGTTCTTGCGGCCTTTGCCAACCAGGCTGGCCAGGTCGGCGTGGTGCAGTGGCGACTGGGCTTTGGCCTCGGCGCCGGGGTTTTGCTGGAAGACGTTGATAGCGCTCATTTCTTACCTGCCTTGAATTCTTGTTCGTCAGGGTGGCGCAGCACTGTCTGCAGGCTGCGCCACCATCCGGGGCCTTAGACGTTCTGCCGCTCACCCTTCGGATCGAAGAACACCGAAGACACGATTTCCGCTTCGATCACGCTGCCGTCGGCCTGCGGCGAGTAAACACGCTCGCCCATGCGCTTGAGGCCACCCTTGACCACCCCCATGGCGAACGAATAGCCCAGGGAGTTGGAGGCATAGCTGGAGGTCACGTGGCCGACCATGTCCATCGGGATCGGCTGCTTCGGATCGAACACCAGCTGGGCGCCTTCGGGCAGCCATTTGGTCGGGTCGATCGGCTTGAGGCCCACCAGCTGCTTGCGGTTCTCCCGTACGCAGTCTTCGCGGTTCATGCCACGCAGGCCTATCCACGAGAACGGCTTGTTGCGGCCCACGCACCAGCTCATGTTGAGGTCGTCCGGGGTCATCGAACCGTCGGTATCCTGGCCGACGATGATGAAGCCCTTCTCGGCACGCAGTACGTGCATGGTTTCGGTGCCGTACGGGGTCAGGTTGTACTTCTTGCCGGCCTCGATGATCTGTTCCAGCACACCCATGGCGTAGTTGGCCTGCACGTTGACCTCGTACGACAGCTCACCGGTGAACGAAATACGGAACACACGGGCCGGTACGCCGCCAACGTTGCCTTCTTTCCAGGTCATGAACGGGAAGGCTTCCTTGTCCATATCGATGTCGGTCAGCTCGCTGAGCAGCTTGCGGCTGTTCGGGCCGGACAGGGTCATGGTCGCCCAGTGGTCGGTAACCGAGGTGAAGTACACCTTCAGTTCCGGCCATTCGGTCTGGTGGTACAGCTCCATCCATTGCAGCACACGGGCGGCGCCGCCAGTGGTGGTGGTCATGATGAAGTGGTTGTCGCCGACGCAGGCGGTTACGCCGTCGTCGAAGACCATGCCGTCTTCCTTGCACATCAGCCCGTAGCGGGCCTTGCCCACGTCGAGCTTGGTCCAGGCGTTGGTGTAGATGCGGTTGAGGAACTCGCGCGCATCCGGGCCCTGGATGTCGATCTTGCCCAGGGTCGAGGCGTCCAGCAGGCCTACGCTGTCGCGCACGGCCTTGCATTCACGGGCCACGGCAGCATGGATGTCTTCACCGGCCTTGGGGAAGTACCAAGGGCGCTTCCACTGGCCAACGTCTTCGAACTCGGCGCCGTTCTTCACATGCCAGGCATGCAGTGCGGTGAAACGCACTGGCTCGAACAGGTGACCACAGTGACGGCCGGCTACTGCGCCGAAGGTCACCGGCGTGTAGTTCGGGCGGAACATGGTGGTGCCCATTTCCGGGATGGTGATGCCGATCGAGCGGGCGGCGATGGCCAGGCCGTTGATGTTGCCCAGCTTGCCCTGGTCGGTACCGAAGCCCAGCGCGGTGTAGCGCTTGACGTGCTCGACCGATTCGAAGCCTTCGCGGGTGGCCAGTTCGATGGCGGCGGCGGTCACGTCGTTCTGCTGGTCGACGAACTGCTTGGGTGCGCGGGCGGTGCCTTTGTCGTGGGGCACCTGGAACAGTGCCACGGTGGCCTCTTCCTTGCGCGCAACGGTTTTTGGCAGGCTGCCGACCGTGGCCTTGAAGCCGGCCTCGGTGGCTGCGCGAACACCGCCTTCGAAGCCATCGGCAATCACATCGCCCAGGGCGTAGACGCCGTTGATGCCACCGACGCAAACGCGTTTTTGCGGGGCATCACCCGGCACGAAGCCGAGGATGTCTTCACGCCACACCGGGCGACCGCCCAAGTGCGAAGCCAAGTGCACGATCGGGCTGTAGCCGCCGGAGGTGGCGATCAGGTCGCATTCGAGGGTTTCACCGGGGCTGGTGACCTTGTGCGCCTGCACATCGATAGCCGCCACGCGGGCGCCGGTGACGTGCTTGGTGCCTTTGGCCTCGATCACCGCGCTGGAGGTGAGAATCCGAATGCCTTTGGCACGGGCTTCTTCAACCAGCGAGCCGCGTGGGTTGTGGCGGGCGTCGGCGATGGCGACCACCTGCAGGCCTGCGTCGTGCCAGTCCAGCGCTGCGCGGTAGGCGTGGTCGTTGTTGGTCGACAGCACCAGCTTGCGGCCCGGGGCGACGCCGTAGCGGCGGACGTAGGTGGACACAGCGCCGGCCAGCATGTTGCCTGGCAGGTCGTTGTTGCCGTACACCAGCGGGCGCTCGTGGGCGCCGGCAGCAAGGACCACGCGCTTGGCGCGGACACGGTGCACGCGGTGGCGTACCTGGCCGATCGGGGCGCGGTCGCCGAGGTGGTCGGTAAGGCGCTCGTGGATGGTCAGGAAGTTATGGTCGTGGTAGCCGTTGACCGTGGCACGTGGCAGCAAGGTCACTTCCGGCAGGCTTTCCAGCTCTTTGACCACGGCATGCACCCAGTCGGCGGCAGGCTTGCCATCGAGGGTTTCGCGGGTGTCGAGCAGGCTGCCACCGAACTCTTCCTGCTCGTCAGCCAGGATCACGCGGGCACCGCTGCGGGCAGCGGCCAGCGCAGCGGCCAGGCCAGCAGGCCCAGCACCGACGATCAGCACGTCGCAGTGCTGGTTCATGTAGTCGTAAGTGTCTGGGTCGTTTTGCAAAGGTGCGCGGCCAAGGCCGGCGGCTTTGCGGATGTACTTCTCGTAAGTCATCCAGAACGATTTGGGGTACATGAAGGTTTTGTAGTAGAAGCCCGGCGGCATCATGCTGCCGCCGACCTTGCCCAGGATGCCCATGACGTCATTGTTGACGTTCGGCCAGCCGTTGGTGCTGGTGGCGACCAGGCCCGCGTACAGCGGCTGCTGGGTGGCTCGCACGTTGGGGATCTGGGTGGCTTCGCTGGAGCCGATCTGCAGGATGGCGTTCGGCTCTTCGGTGCCTGCGGCGATGATCCCGCGTGGGCGCGAGTACTTGAAGCTACGGCCTACGATGTCAACGCCGTTGGCCAGCAACGCGGCGGCCAGGCTGTCACCGGCATAGCCCTGGTAGGTCTTGCCGTTGAAGGTGAAGTTCAGGACCTTGCTGCGGTCGATACGGCCGCCGCTGGCGAGGCGATAGGTCTGGCTCATACTTTTTCCCCTTGGCCTTTAGCGGTGGACGCTACGCTTGCGGCTTTGCCGCTGGCGGTCACTTGCGGCTTCTCGCCAATCTTGTAGGTTTCCAGAATTTCGTAGGTCACGGTGTCGCGGGTGACGTTGAAGTACTGGCGGCAGCCGGCAACGTGGTCCCACAGTTCGTGGTGAATACCGCGTGGGTTGTCACGGTAGAACATGTAGGTGCCCCACTCCTGGTCGGAGCAGGCGTTTGGGTCCAGCGGGCGGGCGATGTGTGCCTGGCCAGAGGCGTGGAACTCTTCTTCGGAGCGCAGCTCGCCGCAGTGGGGACAGAAAATATGCAACATGACGGTGTCTCCGGTTAGTGGGCGACGGCGGCGGCGCCGTGTTCGTCGATCAGTGCGCCGTTGTAGAAACGGTCCATGGAGAATGGCGCGGCCAGTGGGTGCATTTCGCCCGTGGCCAGGCTCGCGGCGAAGACGTTGCCCGAACCTGGGGTGGCCTTGAAGCCGCCAGTACCCCAACCGCAGTTGAAGAACATGTTCTTGACCGGGGTTTTGGTGATGATCGGGCAAGCGTCCGGCGAGGTGTCGACGATGCCGCCCCACTGGCGGTTCATGCGCACGCGCGAGAGGTTGGGGAACATCTCGACGATGGCCTGCAGGGTGTGCTCGATCACCGGGTACGAACCGCGCTGGCCATAGCCGACCCAGCTGTCGATACCGGCACCGATCACCAGGTCACCTTTGTCGGACTGGCTGATGTAGCCGTGTACGGCGTTGGACATGATCACCGAGTCGATGATCGGCTTGATCGGTTCCGATACCAGCGCTTGCAGCGGGTGCGATTCCAGCGGCAGGCGGAAGCCGGCGAGCTTGGCCATGTGCCCGGAATTACCGGCGGTGACCACGCCCACACGCTTGGCGCCGATGAAGCCTTTGTTGGTTTCCACGCCAATGACCGCGCCGTTTTCCTTACGGAAACCGATCACTTCGGTCTGCTGGATCAGGTCCACGCCCAGGGCGTCGGCGGCACGTGCATAGCCCCAGGCCACGGCGTCGTGGCGGGCCACGCCACCACGGCGCTGAACGGTCGCGCCGAGGATCGGGTAGCGGGTGTTCTTCGAGCAGTCCAGGTACGGGATTTCGGCCGCGACCTGGGCAGTGTTGAGCAGCTCGCCATCCACGCCATTGAGGCGGTTGGCCGAAACGCGGCGCTCGGAGTCACGCATGTCCTGCAGGGTGTGGCACAGGTTGTAGACGCCACGCTGGGAGAACATCACGTTGTAGTTCAGGTCCTGGGACAGGCCTTCCCACAGCTTCATGGCGTGCTCGTACAGGTGCGCCGATTCGTCCCAAAGGTAGTTGGAACGCACGATGGTGGTGTTACGGGCAGTGTTGCCGCCGCCCAGGTAACCCTTCTCGATCACCGCGACGTTGGTGATGCCATGCTCCTTGGCCAGGTAATAGGCCGTGGCCAGGCCATGGCCGCCACCGCCGACGATAACCACGTCGTAGACCTTTTTAGGGGTCGGCGTGCGCCACATGCGCTGCCAGTTCTCGTGGTGGCTGAGGGAGTGTTTGAAAAGGCCGAAGCCCGAATAGCGTTGCATGGTCGTTTACTCCACTCAGCGGTAAACAGGGAAGTCAGCGCACAGCGCCGCGACGTTCTTCGCCACATCGGCTTCGACGTCAGCGTCACCGAGGTTGTCGAGGATGTCGCAGATCCAACCGGCCAGGGCCACACATTGCGCGACCTTGAAGCCGCGAGTGGTGACAGCCGGGGTGCCGATGCGCAGGCCGGAGGTGACGAACGGCGACTGCGGGTCGTTCGGCACGGCGTTCTTGTTGACAGTGATGTGCGCGCGGCCCAGGGCGGCGTCGGCATCTTTGCCGGTCAGGCCCTGGCGAATCAGGCTGACCAGGAACAGGTGGTTGTCGGTGCCACCGGAAACCACGTCGTAGCCGCGGTCGACGAACACCTGGGCCATGGCCTGGGCGTTTTCGATGACTTGTTTCTGGTAGCTCTTGAACTCAGGTTCGAGTGCTTCCTTGAAGCACACGGCCTTGGCGGCGATCACGTGCATCAGCGGGCCGCCCTGGGCGCCTGGGAAAACGGCGGCGTTGAGCTTCTTCTCGATTTCTTCGTTGGCCTTGGCCAGGATCAGGCCGCCACGTGGCCCGCGCAGGGTCTTGTGGGTGGTGGTGGTGACCACATCGGCGAACGGGATCGGGTTGGGATACAGGCCAGCGGCAACCAGGCCGGCAACGTGGGCCATGTCGACGAACAGCAGTGCGCCCACTTTGTCAGCGATGGCACGGAAGCGTGGGAAGTCCAGGGTCTTGGAGTAGGCCGAGAAGCCGGCAACGATCATCTTCGGCTTGTGCTCGACAGCCAGGCGTTCGACTTCGTCGTAGTCGATCAGGCCGGTATTGGTGTCGATGCCGTATTGCACTGCGTTGTACAGCTTGCCCGAGGACGACACTTTGGCGCCGTGGGTCAGGTGGCCGCCGTGGGCCAGGCTCATGCCCAGGATGGTGTCACCGGCCTGCAGCAGGGCCAGGTAGACGGCACCGTTGGCCGAGGAACCGGAGTGCGGCTGAACGTTGGCGTAATCGGCACCGAACAGTTGCTTGGCGCGCTCGATGGCCAGCGCCTCGACTTTGTCGACGTGCTCGCAGCCACCGTAGTAGCGCTTGCCTGGGTAACCTTCGGCGTACTTGTTGGTCAGGCCGCTGCCCTGGGCCTGCATGACGCGCTTGCTGGTGTAGTTCTCCGAAGCGATCAGTTCGATGTGATCTTCCTGACGCTGTTCTTCGGCATTCATCGCCGCCAGCAGTGCATCGTCATAACCCTGGATCTGGTCTTGCTTGCTGAACATCGTGTATCTCCCGGCAGCGATCGTTTTTTGTCGTAGGGCACTGTGGCCCTTTGTGGCGATGGTATGACTGGCCGGGGTGGGTCAGATGCCTGCGCACGCCTTGCAATGGCGCGTTTACGACATTGGTTGCGCAAGAGGGGCAAGCGCTGGCCTCGTGTTGAACGCGGGGAGCGCCGCCCGCCCGCGCGGATGCTCAACTGAGGGATGCATGCAATCGTCCTGGATGCATTAGGTGTTGAGCGTAACGACCAACATCCGAGGCCCTGACAAATGTGGCCGCAGCTGAAGTTTCATAAGTTTTAAATAAAACAGATAGGATTTACTCCAAAGAATGCTGCAAGGCCATTGTTTTATTACGCCTAACGCGCAATTA
>NZ_JBJJLN010000092.1:0-10097 GCF_046230725.1 Pseudomonas sp. KCJK9000
AACAACGGCAACACCATTGTAGAAATCGTTAAGTATTAAACCGCACTCAACTCGGTGCCTGCTTGATCTCTCGCATCGAGTTGCCCCTACTCCGACACCCAAAATAGATATGACGCCCTTCAGATAGAAGCTATATATCATTACTGACTTGTGAAATCTGAATCCATCAGGCACCTTTGAATTTGGTAGTCACGGTAATCAGCCAGAGAAGTAAGGCCGCCCACAACTCCTCTAACCATACGCAACGATCGAATCAGGACGAACAGCAAGCGACTACTCGGACGCAATGCTATACGTCGGCCGCGGTACCTATATTGATTTCGATCTCGCTGGAGTTCACGCCGATAACCTCCAACTTCTACTCTTTGACGCACGTAGCCGCCAGTGTTGCGTCTACGCCGATCAGATCGGGACAGGATTGCAAGCGGTCCAATCATGTATGCCCGCCGCATGGTCGGGACTCAGTACGGCGGCCTCAGGTTCCAACTGCAACAGATAATTGATGAAGTCGAGCCGGTTGGTCGACAGTAATTGCAGATGATCTGTCAACACCTCAACAGGGAATTTCCAGACCAATGTCTGACGAGGCCGGGTGTTGAGCAAGTCGGCAATCTCGTCCAGCTCCTGGCTTACCAGCGACAAGTCGGTGCCCTTGGGCAAGTACTGCCGGAGCAGACCGTTCGTGTTCTCGTTGCTGCGTCTTTGCCAAGGACCGTGCGGATCAGCGAAGTAGATCTCCATTCCTGTGCGCGCTGCCAGCTCCGCACACACCTGGCCATCGGCAATGGCTCGCAGTGAGGGGCCTTGCATACGCATGATCATTAACGTTCCGCGCTCTTCGATGGTAAGTGGGTGTAGTCATGCAGCACCTTACCGCGGGCGTTGCACTTGGTCACCGAGATCGCCGAGCAAATCCTAGATGGCATACAAATCGAACTAAACGTCATCCGTCTCACCCATGTGTTTGGTGAGGCCGCGGACATAATTAATGCAGGGATTAGCTTTGCCAGAGGCGACCATACTGGAGCGGTGCTATCTCTTGTGGCAGCCTTACCATTAGCAGGCTGGTTCGCGACCACTGGCAAAGTCGTGCGCCGAGCAAACAAAGCAACTAATTCTACCGCAAGAGCTTCATCGAGAAGCGGAGCCAAGATAAAGGAAATTGCCAAAACAAAGAAGCGCAATCAACTCAAGAAAAATCATAAGTCAGGAAAGCGACGAGGGAAAGAGGTAGAAAAAGAGCTCGCAGATGAGGGGCACGTAGTCATAGGCACACAGGTGTCAGCCAAGACACCGCTATCCAGAAGGGTTATTGACATACTTATTAAAGATGGCAAGACTGGAAAGATTCGAGCAAATAGCCTGCTAGATAACCGCTATAAAGAATGGGATGCCGGCAACGAATTCACATGACGAAAGAAAACTGGTCTGACTATGCGCAGTCTGCATGGGGGAGCACAGAAGTTCCAAATTACCTGCATATTTTCAGAGTGCATTGGCTATATCTGGTCTCGGCAAATCTCCCACAGGTGCCCACCCCGCAGAGGGTGGGCGCAAAAATGAAATTCAACGAAAGCGCATATAACTTATCCAGGCGAGGTGCACTTCACCTGAAGATTTCAAAGCATTTTCTGCGTATTCAAAAAGGCGAATGCTGACCTCTATGTATTTAATTTTTTCAGGGCTTGTGCTTTCATTTGTCTGGGTGACTGTTTTTAAATGGTAGCGCCTAGATGAAGGCGGTGGCGGATTGTGCGCTGGTGTGTAACGTGGATAGGCAGTGGGAAAACCGAAGAAGTCATCTATGAGGCGTTGTAGGATTGATATTAAGGCTGGTGTTTGGAATAGCACCGTTACCGCCATTTTGCCGGCCACAGCCAGGCGTTTATCGTCGACACCGATCGCCTTGCCGTACACGGCCACCCACTGGGTCGCGGCATAGGCATGGATTGACCGCCTTAGGCGACGGTCTGTAGACCACTTACTCCGCCACAGCGCCAGAGCCGACCACAAGGCCGCGGATCAACCACTGGTGGGTTCGGAAGTGGCTGAGCACCCAGCCCCGTCTTGGAGGAATACGGACACCGGCAGTTCTCCGTTGACCTCAATGCCGGAAAGGTCGACCTTCAAGCAAGCCTGAGCACCGGTCAGCACGGTGCGGGTGTTCTTCGGGTTGAGCTGTTCCAGCGGCTTGCCGCCACCTTGCGCCAAAGCTTCGAGGGAGGCCTAGGTGCTGCTCGTCTTTCTGGCCTCGGGGGGGATCGCGACCTGTACGGTAATCAAGAAGATGCGCCTGTAAGGAAAAGCCGCTATAAAGCGTTTGACTGTCACCTAGAGCGAGACAATGAACCCCTACGAAGACATGCGCATTTTTGCCCAAGTCATGGAAGCCGGCAGTTTCACCGCCGCCGCCGAGCGCCTGGGCATGTCCAAGCAATCGGTCAGCCGCCGTTTGATGCAGCTCGAAGAGCGCCTTGGCGTGCGCCTGCTCAACCGCTCGACCCGACGCCTGGACGCCACGCCCCTGGGCCAGCATTACTACCAGTCGGCGCTGCGCCTGCTGGGAGAGGTGCAGCAGGTGGAGCACGACATCAGCGGCCAGGCCCAGGCCTTGCGCGGCACCTTGCGCCTGAGTGCGCCACTGTCGTTCGCCATGGCGCACCTGGGCTGCGTGCTGACCGAGTTTCTGCAGGTGCATGGGCAGGTGGATGTCGAGGTGGACCTAAGCGATCGCCCGGTGGATCTGATTGGCGAGGGTTATGACTTGGCGCTGCGCATTGGCGCGCTGGAGGACTCCAGCCTGATCGCCCAGCGCATTGGCGCTGTGCAGCGGGTGTACTGTGCCAGCCCGGCGTACCTTGAAGTACGTGGTGTGCCGACCAAGCCGCAGGCGCTTGCCGAACATGATTGTCTGCCCTATGGGCACTCGCGGCAGGTGCAGTGGCAGTTCTACAACGCCGGCAAAGCGCAAACGCTGCAGGTGACCGGCCGGATGCGAGCAAATAACGGCGAATTGCTCAGGGATGCGGCGATTGCCGGGATGGGGGTCACCTATCTGCCGACCTTCATCGTCGGGCAGGCGCTGGCGGACGGGCGCTTGGTGACCGTGCTGGATGAGTGGGTACCGCCGGCATTACAGCTGTCGGCGGTGTATCCACAGCACCGGCAGGTGGCGCGGCCGGTGCAGGGGTTTGTGCGCTTTTTGCGCGAGCGGCTGACACACCTGTGATACCGCGAAGCGGACAGCGCAGGCTAAAGCATCAGTTCATCCAAACCGACCCACCCGCCATCGAACTCACCCATGGCATCGAGTATCGCCTCTTGGAAATACGCCAGTGACGGCCGGTCGAACAGCAACTGAATTGCTGGCCGTTCAGCACTGCCGACATTCACCACGATCACATTGATCCGCGCCGCCGAAGTCTGCGCCACGGCACCGAACGCAAATGCCTGCAAACGCAGGTCGACCCCGCACAACTTGGCCATCACGGCGCTGCCGTGCTCCCCCGACAGCTGCAGCCAGGCATGGCTGTCTTGGCGTGGCAGCAGGTAGTTGCGCCTGGCATCCTGCTGCCAGGCCTGCTCAAGGGCAGCGACGCGCGCGCCCTGGTCGGCCATGCTGCCCAGCAACAGGTACTCGCTGGCAGACAGACGCACCACCCAACTGCCATCGCCCTGGCGCAGTGCCAGGTTGGGCCGCGCAGGCAAGTCGTAGCCATGGGCTTGCAGGTACGTCGCGCTGTCCGCGCCGCGCAACCCAACGCGCGCCAGCTCGGTCAGGTCGGCCAGGGCACAGGTGTTCAACAGCTCGGCAGAGCGGCTGGGCACCTTCAAAGCTTCAGTGTTCAAGCTGGTCATGGGTCAGAGTTCCTGGCGCAGGTTGTCGGGATCGTGGAAGGGCAGTTGCACCACTGTGGCATTGACCATCAGTGCGCCTTCCACCCGGATAGGGATGCGCATGCCCGGCGTCGCCTGATGGGCTCCGGCGTAGGCCAGGCCGATAATCTGCCCAAGAGTCTGGGAATACTCGCAGGAGGTGACGTTGCCGCTGATGTCAGGGCCGTCCAGTACCAGGTGGCCTTCCAAGGGCTGCGGGCTGCCCTTGGGCAAGGTGAAGCCGACCAGCTTACGCTTGAGTGGCTGCGCTTCAAGGATCTGGATCGAGCGCTTGCCGACGAAGAAGGGCTTCTTGCGCCCGATCGCCCACTGCATGTCGATTTCAGCCGGGTGGGTCATGCCGTCGGTATCCTGGCCGATGATTACGTGGCCTTTTTCAAGGCGCAACAGGCGCTGGGTTTCGACGCCGAAGGGCCTAATGCCCAGCCCGCTGCCTGCTTGCATCAGGGCGTCCCAAAGGCGCTCGGCGTGGCGTGCCGGCACGTGTACCTCATAACCCAATTCACCGACGAAGCCGACCCGCAGAATGCGCGCCGTGATGCCCGCCACTGTGCCAGTTCGCACGCCCAGGTACGGGAATGCTTGGGCCGACAGGTCGACATCAGTGCACACTTTTGCCAGCACCTGGCGCGACAGCGGCCCAGCCAGGTTCACAGCAGCCAGTGCGGCAGTGACGTTGGTGATATCCACATCAAGGCGCCACTGCGCGTTCCATTTGAGCATCTGCTGGTAGATGCGGTCGACGCCACTGGTGGTGGCCGTGACATAGAAGTGCTGCTCGGCCAGGCGCGCACAGACCCCATCATCGATCACCACGCCATGCTCATTGGTCATCAGTGCATAACGGGTGCGACCGATCGCCAGCTTGGCGAAACCGAAGGTGTACAGGCGCTCTAGCAACTCGGCGGCATCCGGGCCGCGCACGTCCAAACCGCCGAGGGTCGACACATCGATCAGGCCGACCTTTTCGCGCACATGGCGGGCCTCTTCCTGCATGCAGCGTTCGCGGTCTTGTGCCTTGCCGTAGTAGGCCGGGCGCTGCCAGATGCCGGCGGGCATCATGTTCGCGCCCGCCTGCAGATGCCGACGGTGCATCGGTGTCTGCCGGTACGGGTCGAACGCGCGGCCAGCCACGTGTGCCAGCTTCTCTGCCTGGAACGGCGGCCTGGCGGTGGTCACCCCGGTTTCACTGATGCTGCGGCCAGTGGCCTGGGCCACCAGGCGTGCGGTGGGCAGTGCCGAGTGACGGCCCTGGGACGGGCCCATGCCAACGGTGGAGAAGCGCTTGACCAACTGCACGTCGCGGTAGCCGCTGCGTGTTGCATTGACGATATCGCGTACCTGCAGGTCTTCGTCGAAATCGACGAAGTCCTTGCCTTTGGGGTGCGGGAAAATAGGCCAGGGGAAATTGACTTTGGCTTCGGCCACATAGTCCGGTTGTGTCGCAGTTTGCAGCCCCAGTGCCGCAAGCGCCTGCCCGGCGCTGCGCGCGGCGTCGGTGAGCACATTGGCCAGGTGGTGGTGGCCGTTCAGCGATCCTGCGATATCCAAACCTTCGGGCAGTTGGCTGATGGTGAACTCGTCACGCTCCACGTCGTAGGCCAGCTTGCCGCCGGCCTGGCACAGCAGCTGGTACACCGGCATGTAGCCGGCGGACATGCACAGCAGGTCGCAGGCCACGCGCAAGCCGTGCTCGCCGACCTTGCCTTGGCCTGTGATCGGGCGAATGTCTACGCCGGTGACGTGGCGCATGCCTGAGGCGTGCAGCGCCTCATAGACGGTGCTGCCCAGGTGCAAGGGAATGTCCCGGCGTTTGAGCTCGCTGCCCAGCGCTGGGTCCGCGGGTGCGGCGCGCATGTCGACCACGGCGGCGACGGCCACCCCTTGTTCCTGCAAATCGAGTGCAGCCAGGTAGCCGTCATCGTGACCGGTGAGGACCACTGCACGCTGCCCGGGCTTGACGGCGTAGAGCTTCATCAGCCGTTGTGCGGCACTGGTCAGCATCACCCCAGGCAGGTCGTTGTTGCGAAACACCACGGGCTGGTCGAAGGACCCGGCTGCCACGACGCAACGCTTGGCCCGTACTTTGTACAGGCGCTTGTGGCGGATGACCGGCAAGTAGTTGTCGGTAAACCAGCCATTGCAGGTGGCCTCGCACAGCACCTCAATGTTCGCCTGCCCCTGCACGGCGGCCAGCAGTTCATGGCGCACGGTGGCGGCGCGGGTGCCGGCGATGTCGAAGCGGGCGTAGGTCAGCGAGCCCCCTAGCACCGGCTGTTGCTCGATCAGCAACACCTTGGCCCCGCCATTGGCGGCATCCAGGGCCGCGCGCAGGCCGGCCGGGCCGGCCCCGATGACGGCGACATCGACGAATAGATAGGCCTTGTCGTAATAATGCGGCTTGAACCCCAGATTCAGCACCCCCAGCCCAGCTTTCTTGCGAATCAAAGGCTCCCAGACCTTCCACATCCCTTTGGGCTTGTAGAACGAGCGGTAGTAGAAGCCCACCGGCATGAAGCGCGAAAACTTGCCCAGGTAAGCGTCGCGATCGTGCTCCAGGCTTGCGTTGAAGTTCTGCCCGGCAACCACCAGGCCGTCTTCGGCGGCCTGCATGTCGGCCAGCACATTAGGCTCATCGGGGAGCTGCACGAGGGTGTTGGCATCTTGGCCGGCCATGCTCAGTGGACCGCGGGGGCGGTGATACTTGAACGAACGTGACAGTAGCCAGCGGCCGTTGCCCAACAGCGCGCTGGCAATGGTGTCACCGGCAAACCCTTGATATGGCTGGCCGTCGAATTCGAAACGCAGGGGCAAGTTGCGGTCGATCAACAGGCCCATGGGCACGGGGAGGCGAGTGTGGTTGTTCATCCGGTGATCTCCGGGGTAACGACAGAGGCGAAGTCGACGCGGCGGTCGAACAGCGTTTGCGGATCGAAGGTGCGCAGCACCTGGTCGGTGACGGTGTGGCGTTCGGCCAGGAACCAGTAGCTGGAGGCATTGTGCAGCCACCATTCCACGACCACGCCGGCCAGGTTGTCGCTGTTGAATACGTAGTCGGCCCATTGCCCATCGGTGCAGCTTGCAGGGTCAGGCATCGCCTTGTACTCGCCGCCATAGGTGAACTCGCTGATGTTGCGCGGGCCGTTCAAGGGGCAGGTCAGGATCTTCATCGTCGGGTGCTCCTAGTGGCTGGCCGCAGTGGCGCCCATTTCGTTGACTTGTTGGAAGCGGCTGAAGCGTTCCAGGGCAAACGGCGCGATCATCTCCGGCACCTTACCGCCACTGGCCACCAGCTCGGCCATGGTCTTGCCGCAGATGGGCGTGGCCTTGAACCCCCAGGTACCCCAACCGGCGTCCAGGTAGTAGTTGTCCACCGGTGACAAGCCCATGATCGGGCTGTAATCGGGAGTCATGTCGGTCATCCCGGCCCACTGGCGCATCAGCTTGGCGTTGGCCATGAACGGGAACATTTCGATGGCGTGGGCCAGCAGGCTTTCCTTAAGGTCGAGGGTCGAGCGGGTGTTGTACAGCGGGTAGGGGTCGGAGCCGCCGCCGAAAACGATTTCGCCCCGGCTGGTCTGTTGCACGTAGCAGTGCAGCGCCGATGAGCTCACCAATGGGTCAAGGAATGGCTTGAACGGTTGAGTGACCATGGCCTGCAGTGGGTAGGTATGGATCGGCGCACGGATGCCGGCCTTGGCCATCAATAGCGAACTGGCACCGGCCACGGCCTGCACCACACAGCCGCACTGCACGGTACCGCGGTTGGTCTTCAGCGCTTCGATCCGGCCATGGCGGATGACCAAGTCCTGGACTTCGGTGAGCTGATGAATCTGCACCCCGCGCTTGGCCGCTTGCTTGGCATAGCCCCACGCCACCGCATCGTGTCGAGCAGTGGCGCCGTCCATGTGCCAAAGCCCTGCGAGCACCGGTAGGTGCCCAGGGTCCAGGTTCAGGCTCGGTACCAGCTCGCGGATCTGCTGGCGATCGATCATTTCGCTGCGCCCGCCGAAGTGCTTGTTGACCTCGGCGCGCTGGCGGAACGCGCGCACCGTGGCGTCGGTGTGCGCCAGGGTCAGCTGCCCACGCTCGGAGTACATGATGTTGAAATCGAACTCGTTGGACAGGTCCTGGAACATCCGCACCGATTCTGCGTAGAACCGCACCCCTTCGGATGTCAGGTAGTTCGAGCGGATCACCGCGGTATTGCGCGCGGTGTTGCCGCCGCCCAAGTAGGCTTTTTCCAACACGGCGATGTTGGTCACGCCGTGGTATTTGGCCAGGTAGTAGGCGATGGCCAGGCCATGGCCGCCGCCACCGATGATCACCACGTCATAGCGCGGCTTGAGATCGCACGGTGGCGGCAGGTCGACCTCCACCGGGTAGTCGGCGCTCAGGCCGTACTTCAGCAGGGCGAAAGGCATGAGGTGCGCTCCTGGTGGGCGGCCTGTTGTTGCAGGTCGAGGGCAAGCAGTGTGTTTTTCATCAGGTAGGCGATGGTCATTGGGCCGACCCCGCCGGGTACTGGGGTGATGGCGGCCACTTGCGACAGCGCGGCGGCAAGGTCGACGTCACCGACCAGACGACTTTGGCCGGCTTCTTCAATGCGGTTGATGCCGACATCAATGACTACCGCCCCTGGCTTGAGCCAATCGGCACCGATCAAGCGTGGCTTGCCCACTGCGGCGACGACGATGTCGGCCTGGCGGCACAACGCCGGCAGATCGTGGCTGCGTGAGTGCACCATGGTCACCGTACAGTCGGCCTGAAGCAGCAGCGCAGCCATGGGTTTGCCGACGATGTTCGAGCGGCCGACCACCACCGCATGCTTGCCGCGCAGCTCGCCACAGGCATCGCGCAGCAAGCGCATGCAGCCACTGGGCGTACAGGGCGTCAGCACATCGCGGCCCTGGGCCAGGCCCCCGACATTGGCGCTGTGAAAGCCGTCCACGTCCTTCAATGGGTCGATGGCCTGGAGGACGCGGTGTTCGTCAATATGCGCAGGTAATGGCAACTGCACGAGAATGCCGTTGATTTGCCTGTCCCGGTTGAGGCGCTCGATCAGGGCCAGCAAATGGGCCTGGGAAGTATCGCCGGGCAGGCGGTGTTCCAGGGAGCGAATGCCGACTTCCTCGGCCCGTAGCACCTTGTTGCGAACATAGACCTGGCTGGCTGCGTCGCAGCCGACCAATACCACCGCAAGGGCGGGCTGTACGCCTGCTTGACGCAACGCCTGCACCTGCTCGCCGACCTCGGCCAGCACCCGTTTCGCTGTCGCCTTGCCGTCTATCAGCTTGATGCTGGGGATGGCGTTCATTTGAAGATCACCGTGCGGTCGTGGTTCAGGAACACCCGATGCTCAAGGTGGTACTTGACCGCCCGTGACAAAGCGATGGTCTCGGTGTCGCGGCCGATGGCCACAAGGTCGTCGGGAGCGTAGGCGTGGTCTACGCGCTGCACTTCTTGCTCGATGATCGGGCCCTCGTCCAAGTCACTGGTGACGTAGTGGGCAGTGGCGCCAATCAGCTTGACCCCGCGCTGATAGGCTTGGTGATACGGCTTGGCACCTTTGAAACCTGGCAGGAACGAGTGGTGGATATTGATCGCGCGGCCCGACAGCTGCCGGCACAAGTCATCGGAGAGGATTTGCATGTAGCGCGCCAGCACCACCAGTTCTGTACCTGTGTCCTCGACAATGCGCATCAGTGCCGCTTCCTGCTCGGCCTTGGTCTCTTTGCTTACGGGCAGGTAGACGAAGCGAATACCCTGACGCTCGGCCATCGGACGCAGGTCCAGGTGGTTGGACACCACGGCGGTAATCTGCATGTCCAGCTCGCCCTTGGCGTGCCGGTAGAGCAGGTCTGCCAGGCAGTGGTCGAACTTGCTGACCATCAACAGTACCCGCAACGGCCGGGCGCTGCTGTGCAGGCTCCAGTCCATGGCGAAACGTTGCGCCACATCGGCAAACCCTGCTTCCAGTTGCGGCGTATCCCCCTGGACGTTGGTGTTGTAGCGGAACACCGCGCGCATGAAGAAACGCCCATTGTCCTCGTCGTCGAACTGCGCCATCTCGCTGATGTAGCAACCGTGCTCGGCCAGGTAAGTGGTTACCGCGGCGACGATTCCGGACACGGCCGGGCAACTGACGCGCAGGATGAAATGATCAGGAGCGGGGTGCATGTGGGGTAGGCCTCGTGATG
>NZ_JBJJLN010000093.1:0-10093 GCF_046230725.1 Pseudomonas sp. KCJK9000
GACTTCTTTAGCAACATCAGTCGAACCAGCTATATCAGTGAACGCCGGATGAAAAGTATTGAAGACTGTCTCTGACAGTTGAAATGTGAACCCGCCTCGGCGGGTTTTTTTATATCTGGAGGAACAATGGCTGAACGGATCCGCACCATTCGCTTGCATGGCGAGCTTGGGCGTCTCTTTGGGCGCGTCCATTATCTGGCTGTGCATTCATCGGCCGAGGCAATCAGAGCGCTGGGCGTGCTATTCCCAGGATTTCATGAGTACCTCGCGTCATCCAAGGATAAGGGCCTAGCTTTCGCTGTCTTTCACGGCAAGCGGAACATCTGCGAGGTCGAACTTGCTAACCCTCCGGGCGCTGCAGAAATCAGGATTGCGCCGATCGTCCAAGGCAGCAAGAGTGGCGGTGGGCTGCAAGTCGTTTTGGGCATTGCACTCATAGCGGCTGCGACCATAGCAACCGGTGGTGTAGGCGGCTTAGCCTCTGCTTCTGCATGGGGCGGTGCCTTCACTGCTGGAGGGCTTGCTGGAGCTACAGCCATGGTTGGTCTGTCGCTTGCGATAGGCGGGGTGGCTCAGCTGGCTACCGGCCAACAAACCGGTATCAGCTCCAGCGAGAGTGCGGACAACCGCCCGAGCTACAACTTCTCCGGCATCAAGAACACCGTCACCCAAGGCAACCCGGTCCCGCTGTGCTACGGCGAGATGACCACAGGTTCTGCTCAGCTCTCCCTCGGCATCCGAGCCGAAGACCAGCAATAGAGGCACCCCATGACTGATCTGTCCATCCTAGGCTCCAAAGGCGAGTCCAAACCACACACGCCTGTAGAAACCCCAGACAGCCTGATCAACCTGAGCTACGCCAATATTCTGGACGGTATCAGTGAGGGACCAATTGTTGGCCTGGTGAATGGCGCCCAATCGATCTACCTCGACAGAACCCCCCTCGCCAATAGTGATGGAAGCATGAACTTCACCGGCGTGACCTGGGAGCAACGCACCGGTGAGCATGACCAAGACCACATCGCAGGCTTTCCGGCGGTCGAGTCTCAGCACTCCGTAGGCGTCGAATTGAAGTTCAGCCAGCCTTGGGTCCAAGCGTTCAGCAATCTGGAATTGTCGGCCGTGCGCATCCAACTGGCGGTCGGCGCGCTGGTGGTCACCGAGCAGGACGGTGACCGCGTGGGCTACAAGGTTGCCTATGAGATTGACCTTTCCACCGACGACAGCGACTACCAGGTGGTGCAGCAGGGCGCTTTTGATGGCAAGACCACCACCGGGTACCAGCGCTCAATCCGCATTGATTTGCCTAAGGCCGAGCGCGGGTGGCGCCTGCGGGTGCGTCGGACAACTCCGGACTCGACCACTTCGAATATCCAGGCCACGACCTCGGTTGGCACCTACACCGAGATCATCGACGCAAAGCTGCAGTACCCGTACACCGCGCTTTGCGGGCTGAAAATCGATGCCAGCCAGTTCTCGGCAGTGCCTGAGCGTGCCTATCGAATCCGCGGGCGTATTATCCAGGTGCCAAGCAATTACGATCCCGCCGGCCGGACCTACTCTGGAACCTGGGACGGTACCTTCAAGCTGGCCTGGACTGATTGCCCGCCCTGGATCTGGCGCGACATCGTGCTCAATGATCGCTATGGCCTTGGCCGTTTCATCGACGCCAATCAAGTAGACAAGTGGGGTCTTTACCAGATCGCTCAATATTGTGACGCGCTGGTGTCTGACGGGAAGGGCGGCCAAGAGCCACGTTTCACCTGTAACGTTTACCTCCAGTCGAGAGCAGATGCGCTGACCGTCCTGCAAGACTTGGCCAGCGTATTCCGTGGCATGAGTTACTACGCCGGGAGCGAGGTGGCCTGCGCAGCTGACATGCCAGGCGACCCGGTCTATACGTACACCAATGCCAACGTGATTGACGGCAAGTTCAATCGTCCCGGGTCCAGCGGATCGACTCGCTTCAGCGTCGCCAAGGTCGCCTGGAGCGACCGGGATAACTTCGGTAATCAGCGCGTGGAGTATGTCCAGGACCAGAAATCATTGGTGCGCTACGGTGTGCGTGAGACCGAAGTCACCGCCTTTGGTTGCGTCTCTCAAGGGCAGGCTCAGCGGGCCGGCCAGTACATCCTGCTGACCAATCGCCTGGAAACCGGCACCATCACTTTCAGCGTGGGCCTCGACGGCACCATCTGCCGGCCTGGCGACGTCGTTCGGGTAGCAGATGAGCATTATGCGGGAATGCCACTGGCGGGCCGCATCAAGGCGGCGACAGCCACCACTGCAACGCTGGACAACGACATCACCGCCACAGCTGGTGACACTCTCGTGGTGATCTTGCCCAAGGGCGTGGCCGAGACCCGAGTGATTCGCTCGATTAGCGGTCGGGTGGTCACCGTCACCGAGCCGTTCTCCGCAGTGCCGGTGAAGGAATCGGTCTATACCATCGAGACGGCCGAGCTGGTCGCCGAAACCTACCGTGTGCTGACCGTGAACGAGAATTTCGGCGACGATAAGCTGCAGTACGACATCGTAGCTGTGGCCCGCGACGACAGTAAGTTCGACGCGATCGACAACGGCGCCCAGATCGTCATCCCGCCGACCAGCGTCCTGCCGGCCGCCGTCCAGGCGCCGCCGACCAATGTCGAGCTGAGCACGTTCGATACCCTCAACCAGGGCATTAACGTGGCCACCATGCGTATCACTTGGGACGCCCCGCGCGGTGCGCAGAGCTACCGCGTCTGGTGGAAACGCAACAATGGCGATTGGATCTATACAGGCGTCACCTACACCGCAGCGCTGGAAGTGCGCGGCATTTACACAGGCACCTATACCGCCCGGGTGGCCGCAGTTGGCGTCTCGGGCAACAGCTCGATCTGGGCGCTGTCCGAACCCACCACGCTGTCCGGAAAGACCGGCGAGCCACCGGCGATCACCAGCCTGAGCACTGAAAGCTTGCTGTTCGGCATCAAGATCACCTGGGGCTTCCCAGCGGGCGCCGAGGACACCCAGCGCACGGAGCTGTGGTACAGCGAGGGCACCGACCTCGAGGCGGCCACCAAGCTGGCCGATCTGGCGTACCCGCAGCAGGATTACGTCATGCAGGGCCTGCGCGGCGGGCAGCGGTTCTTCTTCTGGGCGCGTCTCGTGGACCGTACCGGCAACCTCGGGCCCTTCTACCCGGTGGCGCCGACCGTCATTTCTGGCATTGCCAGTATGGATGCTGGCCCAATCCTTGATCAGATCAAGGATCAGATCACCGAGAGCGAGCTGGGCAAGGAGCTAACCGACCGCATCGACCTGATCGACATGGACGGCCCAGGCTCGGTAAACGAACGCATAGGCGAAGTGCGTAGCGACCTGAACGAGCAGATTTCCGACGTGAATAACCACGTCAATGAGGTGCAGAACGAGCTCCAGCACCAGATCGACACGATTGCCGACCTTTCCGACTCAATGCCTTACAAGCCCGATCAGGCTTACACCGCTGGCCAGAGCGTATTGGGCGAAGACGGCCGCCTGTACCAGGCCAAGGTCGACGTGCCCGCTGGTAACTCGCCGCCGAATGCCACCTACTGGGTCGATATTGGCCAGGCAGTGCAGACAGCCAATGGCATGGCCGCTCGCGTGCAGACGGTGGAGACCAAAGTCCAAAACCTTGAAGGCACATCGTCGGCACAAGCCCAGCAAATCACTGGCTTGCAGTCGAGCCTGACCACTACCAACGGAAACGTCGCTGCAGCACAGCAGGCCGCCCAGGACGCGGCAACACTGGCCGGTGGCAAGGGCAAGGTTATTGTTCAGTCGGCGGCGCCGGCAGCAGCTGATCGCCTGGCGCAAAACCTTTGGATCGATACCACGGGCAACGCTAACACCCCGAAACGCTGGAATGGTTCGGCTTGGGTTGCGGTTACCGACAAGGTGGCCACCGATGCGGCTGCAGCTGCGGCCAACGCGCTGGCTGTTGCTCAGACCAAAGCGGACGCTTCTGTGGTGCAGAGCCTCACAACTCGTGTCACAGATGCCGAAGGCGCGCTGTCGTCGCAGGGTCAGGCCATGACTGGCCTGCAAAACAGCCTGACCACCACCAACCAGAACGTCACCGCCGCGCAGCAGGCAGCCCAGGCCGCAGCTGACGCCGCTGGCACCAAGGGTAAGGTGCTGTACCAGTCGACTGCGCCGGCAGTGGCGGATCGTCTGACCCAGAACCTCTGGATCGACACCACCAGCAACGCCAACACGCCCAAGCGCTGGAACGGCTCGGCATGGGTTGCCGTAACGGACAAAGTCGCAACGGATGCCGCCGCCGCCGCAGCCAATGCGTTGAACCAGGTGGCGACCAAGGCAGACGCCTCGACGGTGCAGGCCCTGAGCAACACTGTGGATCAACAGGGCGCATTGATTACGGCAAACGGCCAAGCGATCACCAACATCAATACGTCGCTAACTCAGGTTGGCGGGGAGAACCTGCTCTACAACCCGTCGTTCGATAAGGAAGGGGGCACTTGGAAAGTCGATGGCTGGGTATTCGGTGTAGCCGGTGCTGCTTCTGGCACAACGGGCGTCGTGAGTTCTGTGGTTTCGACTCTCGATCCGACTGGCCGGGCGATGAGGTTCGACGTAACGGGTGTGAACCTCAGCGGGAACTATGTTCAGGCGTACGTCGCCAATAGGCCGGGACTTTCAGAAGGCCGGCAGATTGCTGCATCCGTACATTTTCGTGGCAGCACCGCTCTACGTCTCCATCTCTATGTCGAGTTTTGGAGCGCTACCGCGGTTCTGCTCCGGACACCTGTTGTGGCTATGGACGCTACGGAGGCCTGGCAGAGACCGTCAGTGGTGGCTACGGCGCCCACCGGCACAGTATCCGTGCAGATCCTCATTCGCACGGTTTCTCCGGTGGCCGGTGGGGGTGCGGGATATTTGGAGGTGGATCGCGCCCAAATAGAACAGGGTTCCGTCGTTACCGGCTGGCGCGACAACGGTCTGGTGAACGCAACCGAAAGCGCAGCCAATGCTTCTGCCACATCCGCGCTGACAGGACGTGTTGCTGTGACTGAGACAGGCTTGTCGTCCGCTTCGTCGAAGCTTACCCAGCTCGAAAACAGCATCGGTGACATGGGCGGCGAGAACCTGTTCTACAACCCCAGCTTCACGAAGCTGGGCACGTCTACAGGCAACAATCCTGATGGGTGGATCCCGGAGGGAACCGCTACCTACACGACGTCGATGGTTACATCTTGGCTCAATGCTGCCGAAAAGGCCTACAGGTGCAATACCACGGGCGTTGGTAGCACGGCCTCGGGGAACCCGTACACTTCGCTGGTCACAGCCATCGAGAGGGCACCAGCTGTCGCGCCTGGTCAAACTATCACCTCGTCGATCTACGTACGGAAGACGTCAGACTCCGGCGAACTTGGAATGAGAATTTTCCACCAGTGGTTTAACGCCGCCGGTACCGTAATCAACGCGCCGGCGACGGCAGTTGTGCCGATGACTGTGGGCGGCGACCGCATATCGTTCACATCGGTCGCTCCGACAGGTGCTGTCAAGGTCCGGGTTTTCTACCGGGCCCATGCGGCTGTTGGTGGAACAGTGGCTGGAACGTTCGAGCTGGCCAGACCACAAGTCGAGTACGGCTCACGTTCCACGGGCTGGCGCGACAATGGCCAGGTCAACAGCAACGCGATCAGTGCTGTATCTACGGCAGTTGACGGCCTGACCTCCAGCGTTAGCCAGCAGGGCAAGGACATCACCTCTGTATCTAGCAGAACGACCAGCTTGGAGAATAGCGTCAACAATGGCTCCACTGGCCTGGCCAGCAAGGCGTCGACCGCAGCGCTGACCAGCGTGGCCAACCGCGTCGCTGCTACGGAAAGCGGGCTGACGGCTCAGTCCAGTAGCATCACCAACTTGGAGGCGAAGATAGGCACCGCTCTACCATTCGTGGCTGGGCAGACCTGGGAGTTTATAAACTCAGTCGAGGGCTGGAAGGCCACTACATCCGGGGCAACCATCACTGCTGGCCCTCAGTATGCGACTGTCGCCAAAGTGACGAACATCCAGGTTACCAGCACATTCCCGGTGATTGATGGTGCTGAGAACCCGCTGGTCCGCATCAGGCTGCGCCGGCGAAACACCGGTCGCACCAGTGCGGCCATGTACTGGGCAAACGAGGATGGAGGTCTCGCCGAGGCTCGCCGGTTCAACTGGACCATCAACACGTCCAGCGGTGATTGGCAGGACATCGAGTTCGACCTGTCGGGCAATGCAGGCTGGAATGGGAAGAAGATCTGGGCCATCCGCCTGGACATGTACAACTCCGGCGATGCCAATGGGGAGGTGGATATTGCCTACATTGCAGCTGGCCGTAGGTCTGTCGCGGCGTCGGGCAAGGCTTTCGACTCGCTGAGCGTGAACGTTACCCAGCAAAGCGACAAGCTGGCAGCAGAAACTCAGCGGATCAATGGACTGCAATCCTCGGTGGGAGACGCCAACGCGGCTATTCAAAACGAGGCCTCCACCAGAGCAAGCGCTGATGCGGCCATGGGCAAGCGAGTCGATGGTGTCCAGAGCAGCTTGGGTAGCACCAACGCCGCCGTGCAGCAGATCAGCACTGCTCAGGCCAACTTGGACGGTAAGGTAAACGCTACCTGGTCGGTCAAGCTGGGGCTTACGTCGGGTGGTAGCTACTACGCCGCCGGTTTCGGCCTTGGCCTGGAAAATCAGGGCGGGACATTCCAGTCGAGCTTCGTGGTGCTGGCCAACCGTTTCGCCGTCATGAATCCAGTGGGTGAGGGGTTGATTTCACCGTTTGCCATCCAAAATGGCCAAGTTTTCATCAGTGACGCCCTGATATCAAACCTATCGGTGCAGAAGGCGATTGTAGGTAACTCGATCAACTCGTCCGAACTGGCCAACGATGGCACGCCGATCATGCGAATGGATTTCGCCTCGGGCACGATGATTCTGCTTAACAAGGCCGCAACGGCCTACACCGTTTACAACAGGAGGGGTATCGACATGGTCATCAACGGTGTCCGGCGTATCCGCATGGGCGAGTGGGATTGAATTATGCCGAACGGACTGGAGATCTACGGCTCGGACGGTCGACTCCTCGTTAACATGACGATGTCGATAAGTCAGCACCAAGGAGATGTTGTAACTAACGCTGCTAGTGGCTCAATGACTATGCCTTCATTGCCGGCCGGCAAAAGGCGGTTTTATATAGTTGTGCCACTGGTAGACACTCAGCAATGGAAAGGTAAAAAGCCGGGCGTTACCGTGTCCGGCAATACCTTATCTTGGCAGTACCAGCATTCAACTTGGTTCGGTCAGTTTTCGGCCAACTGTCGTATCTATTACGGATATTATTAGGGTCAGACATGCCAGTTGGATTTCAAGCATTCAAAGAGGATGGCAGTCTTCTATTTGACATAGACCGTATTAGCTATGGGTTGTTAAAAAGCGGATACCTGAGTCTTGTTGATAGGTGGGGCAGGTATTATCTCAGGTCGGCGAATCTGCCGCCTACCGACGAGAGCAGTTGGACATACCGGGACTTGCTTGATCCTATCTGCGGGATATCCGTTGCAAATTCTGTTTCGCCGATCGTCTTCTTGGTCGGTGATGGTACGCCTTGCGGCGAGTCAATCTCGGGCAATGTCAGAACGCTTTATTTCAGTGGAGCAACCCCTAACACCAAAGCGTTCGTATTTGATCTGATGCGCGATGTCGGAGAGCGATCTGGCATGGAGTGCTACGACGCAGCTGGGCGTATCAGCTTCACGACGGGAATGCCACCACTCAACATTGTAGCGACCGTAGATCCACCACCTATTGGGCCTATATATCCAGGGCTACCTAATGAGCAGATTAACGGGCCTGTTTATGTTGGAGGTCACACCGAAGAGAGCAGGCCGTGGGGCACCTCAGACTATCTGTGGACCAAAGGCGTCGGCGTAGTTTCTGTGCTGTCCGGAGAGTTGGCCGCATGTCTCACTTTTTCAAGAAGCGCTGGTATGCAGCAGGGCTTTTATCAGTTGGGCGTCGCGGAGGGATGCGGCGGATCAAACGGGCAGGTTAGGTTTTACTTCTGCCCAGCGGTAGCCACGACATCAGTATTCATAGGTGGTAGTGGCGGTAACGCTTGGTTTGATGTTCCACGGGATCGAGCACCGCAAGCACTAGTCATTCGAGCAACAGATTATCCATTCCCATTTAGATGAAACCAATGAAAGAGGAAGTCATAATGCCTTTTGTAGCGATCAACATGAATAATGATTACGACCCTTCCAACAAAGTCCGCTATGCAACCCAAGAGGAAGCAGATGCGCGGGCTCGAGAGATCCTTGGCCAATTCCCTTCTGCTCAGGTGTTCACCGCCCAAGTGCTGAAGGACTACAGCGCCAGGGTTACCGTTACCGCGAAGGACCCAGCTGAGCCGGAGCAGGGATCTGATATCCCAGCAGAATAGTTCAGCCTTTCCCACTCAATATTCGCGGTCGTTCCACCAACCGGCGCGTTTCTCGCGGCTGTAGCAGCCAGGCTGATTAGGTGGATCGCCGTCGCATGGGATGCCCTGTGCCTGGGTATCGCGACTGCTCCCCGGCGACATGTTCGAGCATCCCGTGAAGAGAGCGCATAGAACAATCAGTACTGCCAATTCCTTTCGCATTACTTCAATCCATTCCAGTTCAGTCTCTATATGACGTTCCGGAGCGTAGGAAGACACATTGCCCGCCGAGTGCGGGCTTCTTTTTGCCTGGAGAAAACCCATGACCACACCCCGAGGCATCCGCAACCGGAACCCCGGCAACATCGATTTCAATCCGCGCAACGACTGGCAGGGCCAGATCGGCAAGGAACCTGGCGGCCGCTTCGCCATTTTCGACACGCCAGAGAATGGCATCCGCGCCCTGGGCAAGTTGCTTATCAACTACCGAGGCAAGGACGGCATGCCCGGCGTGGGCGGGAAGGGCATCGACACCGTGCTCGAAACCATCAACCGCTGGGCGCCGAGCAACGAAAACGACACCCAAGCGTATGCCTCGGCGGTGGCCAAGCGCATCGGCGTACGTGCCACCGATCCGATCAACATCAAAGATCCGACCACGCTTCGTGGGATGGTGGTCAGCATCATCATCCATGAGAACGGCGGTAACCCATATGCGCCTGCGATCATCGATGAAGGGGTGCGGAGGGCGCTGGCATGACGTCTTGGGCGATCAGGGTGGCAGTTCTGCTGGCGCTGCTGGCTTCGTACTGGGGCGTCTACCAGCACGGTCGATCAGTAGAGCGAGCAGAGGCTGCAACAGCAACAGCAAAACGCGACAGCGGTGACCGCCTAGCCGAGATCATCGGAGAACGCGGCGCCCGGCAGGAAGAACAACGACGCGCCCAGGCGCAGGAGGAGGCGAGAGCCCATGCTCATGAAGAAAGAACGACTGCTGATACTGGCGCTGCTGGTGCCGATGCTGCTGGCCAGCGGCTGCGCGACGAAGCTGGAAAGCTCGCCGCCACCGTCAGTTGCCCCGGCACGGATTCCGCCGCTCTCGCCCGAGGCCAGGCAGCCACCCGCGCCGCCATGGTGCTCTCCGACCTGCTCGCACGGGCTGATGCTCGAGCGGGAGAACTGGCGAAGGCTTATGACCAAGCCCGAATAGCGGGCCAGCTCTGCGAGAGGTCCTATAATGCATTGATCAACTGATCGGAGCAGGTAATGGAGAAGCGTACCTTCATCGGGACGATTGTGTCGGGCGAGCCCTTGTTGAAGGAAGCTCTGGACGCCCTGTGCCTATCACAAGGCTCAAGATGAGGGGAAGCCCGCCGAAGAAGTCGAGCATCTGCATCTGCTTGCTGAGTCGCTTTTCCAGATGCTGAGCGATTACCAGCTTCGTGTGGTGGCTAGAGCACGTGGCGAAGACCTACCTCCGCTGCACCGACGTGGGCGCCGAGCATTGCTAAAGCATACTTGTGCAGATCTCTCCAGAAGGTACTGGGGAGCATAGTAAGGAACAGCGCCGGGCGAGTTGTAGATATTCAAAAATTGACTAATCTTGCGAAATACCTTGATAGGGAATAATTATTG
>NZ_JBJJLN010000094.1:0-9438 GCF_046230725.1 Pseudomonas sp. KCJK9000
CACAGGCGCTAAAAGGCTCAAATTGAACCCTTGAGCGAAGAGGCCGAGATGGAGGGCAATTTGATCGCAGGCAGTGCAGCGCGGATTCTCAGCGCCATGGCCAAGGCGCTGATCAATGACATGGAAATCGGCCTCGATCACCGCACATGAAACGGGGGGGGGTGGGGCCGCTTTGCGGCCCACCCACGAAGACGCCCGACGGGCTTACCTAGAACCCAATGAAGGCATAGTAGGCTGGCGCTTGGGCCGTGGTCTCCAGCCCCAACACCTGCAACTCACTCATCAATTCAGGCTGCTCTACATGCAGTGCCCAACTGGCACCAGCCAAATCCGGCACTTGCTCCAACGCAGCTGCAAAAGCCTTCATCTCCGGCAACCAAGCGGTAAAACCGTTGCCTTTGAGTGCGCTGGTGGTCATCCCTAGGCATTCGCAGACGGCTACCTTGGCGGCGATATCCTCGCGATCGGCTTGCCGCGAAGCCTCCACCAGCGCCAACAGCGCACGGTCGACCGGCAGCGCGCCATGGATCAGTTCAGGCCCCTGTTGCCACGCCTCGGGAGGGCAATCCTTGTTCTGCGGTCGCAGCGGGATATGCGGGTTGATTTCGACCGGATAAATACGGCAGACCAACGGCCGGCTTTCATAGATGGTGCAAAGATCGCCCTCGGACAAATAGCGACAGCGCCCGGGATTGAAAGCCGCGAAGGTCACCGAAACCCGTGCTTCGCCACCACCACAGCGCACCGCATGGGAGCGGCGCAGCACATGCTCGCGCTGCTCTACCGGCATGCCAGGCCCATCGGTCACAAAGGCCTCGATCAAAACGATCACCTGGCCACCCGCTGCCGCCCATCGGCGCGTTTCATCCAACGTCAGCGGCACATGGTGGCCGGTACAGCACTTACCACAACCGGTACAGGCAAAACGTAGGCTGCCGCTCACTTGGCGTCGGGGTTCCATTCGCTGACGTAGGCCTGCTGCTGCTTACGGTCGTACAAACACAGCTCGGTGCCGCTGCGTTGGCGCATGTGCTTCTGTGGATGAACCCCCTCGATCAGCAGGGCGCTGAAACCGGTTCGGTCATCGAACTCCGCCGGCTTGCCCCGGGCATGGGCATCTTTGAACTGACTGGCGTTCAGGCACGCCTTGAGCATTTGCTGGCGCTGCTCGTTCCAGGCTTGGCTGCTGGAGGCCTGGGCGACACCGCTGAACAGTGCCCAGGCGATCAAAAGCGATTTGAGAAACTTCATACGCAATTCCGGGAAGTTATCCGAGGGCGCGAATTATGCCCGAATCATCCCCAGCAGCCAGCCGGGGAGTTTGTCGCTGGATATGACACCACGCCGATCAACGTTCGGCAAACACAACAGCACGCGCCGCCGTCACCAGGCAGTCGGTCAAATCAGGCGAAGAAAACTTGGTGAGAATCGCATTGGCCCCGGCCAGCTTGGCCTTTTCACTGCTCATGGCGCTGTCCAGTGAGGTGTGTAGCAGAACGTACAGGTGCTGGAAATCCGGTGTCTCGCGCAGGGTGCGGGTAAAGGCGTAGCCGTCCATCTCGGACATTTCGATGTCTGAAACGATGATGTTGATTTCCTGCGCAGTGCCCTGCAATTCCAGCAATACGTTGATCGCATCCTTGGCACTGCGTGCGGTGTGACATTCGATGCCGAGGTGGCGCAGGGTATGCACTGACTGCTGCAGCGCCACCTGGCTGTCGTCGACTACCAGAATGTTGGCGGCTGCCAGCAGGCTTGCGTCTTCTTCGCTCAGCTGATCAGGATGGGCCTGGGGCTCTGGCGGGGCGATGCCGTGGATGACCTTCTCGATATCCAGCACCTGTACCAGGGTGTTGTCGACCCGCGTCACCCCGGTGATGAACGACCGGTTGCCCGAGCCGTACGGCGGCGGTTTGATGTCGGTGCTCAGGCAGTGGACGATGCGGCTAACCGCCTGCACGTGCAAGCCTTGGCGCGAACGGCTGATTTCGGTGACGATCAGGCAGCCGCCGGCCGGATCTTCCAGCGGCCGTTCGCCAATGGCCCGGGACAGGTCGATGACCGACAGCGAATTGCCCCGCAGTGTCGCTACGCCCTTCACATGGGGGTGTGACTCGGGCAGCTTGGTCAGTGGCGGGCAAGGGATGATCTCGCTGACCTTGAGCAGGTTGATTGCCATCAGCTTGCCGCTGCGCAGGGTGAACAGCAGTAGCGACAGCGCATCTGCACGGGCATTTTGCGTGGCCATGGTGACCTTCGTGAAAGAACTAGGGATGCCGGTTTATCGGCTTCATTCAACGGCTCTTTAATGTCGACAGCGTTAAGCAGCAATTAACGCTCGCGCAGCGCTTCCCGGGCGCGGTTCAGCGGCTTGACCAGGTAATCGAGTATGGTCTTCTGGCCCGTGCGAATATCCACCGTGGCGATCATCCCCGGCACGATCGCAAAATGCTTGCCGGCCTTGTTGGTCAGGCTGTCCTGTTCGGTGCGGATGAACACTCGGTAGTAGTAGATCTCGGGCTTCACTTCATCCTGCAGGGTGTCTGGGGAAATGCCCACTACCTTACCGTCCAGGCCGCCATACACCGAGTAGTCGTAGGCAGTGATCTTGACCTTGGCTGCCTGGTCGGGGTGGATGAAGGCAATGTCTCTTGGGGCGATGCGTGTTTCGATCAGCAGCCGCTCGTCCATCGGCACAATTTTCATCACCTGCCCGCCGGGCTGCACGACACCGCCCAGGGTGTTGACCTCGATGTCCTTGACGATGCCGCGTACCGGCGAGCGCAGGGTCAGGCGGGTCAGCGAGTCGCTGCGCCCGCGAATCACCTCCGCCAGGCTGTCGGCTTCGGCACTGGCCTTGGCCAGCTCTTCACGCGAGCGCACCAGGTAGTCGGAGCGCGCTTCGTTGGCCTTGAGTTCAAGCTCCGAGCGCTGACGGTTCAGGCGGATCACCTCAACCCGGCTGGAGGCACCCATCTTGGCCAGGTTCTCGGTGATTTTCAGTTCGGCGCGCACCAGTCTCAGCGAATCCTCGATGCCTGCCAGGGTCTGCTCCAGGCCTTTTCGACGGGTTTCGTACAGCGCAGTTTCGGCGTCGATCAGTTCGGGCGAGTCTTTCAGGCTTGCAGGAAAGCGCAGTGGTTTGCCGGTGACCTCAGCGCGCAGGCGTGCCACGCTGGCAAGTGCTGCGCGGTACTTGGCCTCGCTTTCGCCAACGCTGGAGGCGGTTTTGGTCGGGTCGAGCTGGGCCAGCACCTGGCCACGCTCGACCAGGTCGCCTTCGGCGACGTTCATTTCGGCGACGATGCCGCCCTCGAACGACTGAATTACCTGCTCCCGTGAGCTGGGAATCACCTTGCCGGTGCCGGTGGACACTTCGGTTACCTCGAACCAGGCCGCCCAGGCCAGGAATGCGCCGAGCATCACCGCGCAAATTGTGATGAGGCGGCCAGCACGCAGTACCGCCTGCTCGTCCTGGCCATCGAGGTAGGACGCGGGAAGTTCATGTTGGCTCATGCCTGCACTCCTTGCAGTTTGGCCAGGGCGGCTTCGCGTTTGTCGTCGATGACGATACGCCCACCGTCCAGCACGATGATGCGTTCGACCCGCTGCAACACGCTCAGGCGGTGGGTTGCGATTACCAAGGTACGGCCCTGGCAGAAGCGGTCGAGGTTATCCAGCAACTTGCGTTCGGTGGTGTCGTCCAGCGAGGCGGTGGGCTCGTCGAGCAGCAGAACCTGCGGTTGGCGCACCAGCAGGCGCGACAGCACCAGGGCTTGGCGTTGGCCGCCGGAAAGCCCCAGGCCGCCTTCGAGGATCAGATGGTCGAGCCCCTTGGGCAGGCGCCTTACGAACTCCAGTGCCCCGGTCGCGGCCAGCGCTGCGACCAGCTCCTGGTCGCTGGCCTGGCCGGCGCCGAGGGTGAGGTTTTCTCGCAGGGTGCCGTGAAACAGCCGGGAATACTGAGCAAGCAGGCCCACGTCGCGGCGCAGGTCGGCGGGGTCTAGGTGGTCCATGGCGATGCCATCGAGGCTGACTTCGCCCTGGGCCAGGTCCATGGCGCCGCCCAGGGCCTGCAGCAAGGTCGATTTGCCGGCACCGTTGCGCCCCAGCACTGCAATGCGCTCGCCGGGTTGAATGGCCAGCTGGCCGATGCTCAGCACGGGTGGTGCCTCTGGGCTGTAGCGAAAGTGCGCCTGGCGCAGCAGATATTCGCCGCGGATCGCCGGCAAATGGACGCGGGCTTCGCCCTCGGGGTGATCGACCGGTGCCTGCATCAGCTTGTCCAGGCCCTCCAGCGCGACTTTGGCCTGTTGCCAGCGGGTCAGTACATGGGTCAGCTGGGCAAGTGGGGCCATCATCCGTGAGGACAGCATCGAGGCGGCCACCAGGCTACCGGTAGTGAGGTCCCCTGCGATCACCATCGGCGCGCCGATCACGATCACTATCGCAAACACTGCACCTTGGACGTTTTGGGTCCAGGTGACCAAGCCGTTGGTCAATGTGCGCAGGCGCAAATTGGTGTGCGCGCAGGCAGCGTTGTATTGGTTCCACTGCCGCTCGAAACGGGCTTCGGCCTGCAAGGCTTTGATCTCGTCCAGGCCCTGCACGCTTTCCACCAGCATGGCATTGCGTAGCGAGGATTCGCGCATCGACGCATTGGCCAGGGCCGCCAGCCGCTTCTGTGCCAGCAGGCCGGGGATGACCATGGCCAGCAGTGCCACCAGCGGGATGAACACCAGTACCCCGCCAATCAGCCAGAACACGAACAGAAACAGCAGGAAGAACGGCAAGTCTGCCAACGCGGTTGCCGTGCTGGAGGTGATCAAGTCGCGGATCGACTCCAGCTCGCGCAACTGAGAGATGAACGAGCCGGTGGATTTCGGCCGGGCCGAGTTGCGCAGGCGCAGCGCATGCCCGTAGACCAAGTCCGATACCCGCAGGTCAGCGCGTTTGCCCAACAGGTCGGTCACCTTCAGGCGCAGCAGGCGCATGCTGAAGTCGAACACCAACGCCAGCACCACGCCGCCGAACAGTACGTACAAGGTGGGCAGCGACTCGGCGGGAATCACCCGGTCGTACACCTGCATCGAAAACAGCACGCCGGCCAGCGCCATCACGTTGGCCACCAGCGAGGCGACCATCACCTGGCTATAAGGGCGCAGGTCGCGCAGCACGATACGGGCGAACCAGTGATGGTCGTACGGGGCGGTGTAGTCGTCGGTGCGCACATCACGCAGGGGCCGTGCCGGGCGCATCAGCGCTACGCGGTTGATACGCCCCTCCAGGGCGTCACGGGGCAAGCGCGAGGTCAGGCGCTGGTCGCCGGCAAACACCACTGCCAGCTCGTTGTCTTCGGTCACGGCCTCTACCGTGGCCAGTTGACCATCGTCCAGTTCCAGCACCAATGGCGTGCGCCACTGGCGCAGGGCCTTGGCGTCGTAACGCACGAAGCGCAAGGTCAGGCCGGCCTGGCGTGCCATGTGCCGCAGAATTTCATCCAGCGGGCGTGCATCTTCGACCGCAGCCAGGCGGATGCGCTGGGGCGAGACGTCGAGACGGTAATGGTGCGCGACCTGCAGCATCACTTCCAGCCAGGGGCTCAGATCGGGGCGCTGTTCCTGCATCTGCTCCACAGGCTGCTGCTGACCGGATTGGGTCAATTTCACAGGATCGTTCATGGCTCGATTTCCACCCCTTGCAGGTTGCGCCCTTCCAGCCCAAAGGCCGAACGCAGGGCGCCGGTGTTGTACAGGCAGTCGACATCCAGGCGCAGCAGGTCGGAGCGGGTGCCGGCGAGTTCGAAGCGGGACTGGTAGATCTCCTGCTCGGCATTGAGCAGGTCGAGCAGGGGCCTGGTGCCCAAGTCCAGGTACTGCCGGCCATACAGTTGGCGGGCTTCCTGAATGCTGGACTGGCGTGATTGCAGTGCGTCGAGCCGCCGGCCCAGGCCTGTAGTCTGTGCCATGGCTTCGGCAAGGCCTCGGCGGGCTTGCAGGCGTGCGGCGTCCTCGGCCGAGTCGGCGGCGCTCAGGGCATGCCCGGCGGCGCGGCTGCGCGCGCTGACGGCGCCACCTTGATAGATGGGCACTTCGACATTCAGGTAGATGCCTGCCTGAGTGCGGTCCAGGCTTCGGTTGTCGCGGTTGTAGTCGTTATCCAGGTAGTGATTGACCTGCGGCTGCAGCGACAGCGTGGGGTAGGCCTCGGCCTTGGCTTGGGCCAGTTCGGCCTGGGATTGGGCACGCAGGGCCAGGGCCATCAGCACGGCGGGCAACCGGTCGCTACTGCCATTGCTGCGCTTGCACGCCTGGTTCAGTTCAGGTGGCGGCGCTTCGGCCAAGGCTGGCGGCGCCACCCGCCCAAGCAGTTCGGCCAGGGTAGAGCGCCAGCGTTGGTATTGGGCTTGGTACTCTTCGAGGGTAGCGCGGGCGCCCTCCACCCTGGATTCGGCCTGGACCACATCGGAACGCGTGCTGGCGCCCATGTCGCTGCGTTGCCGGGCCATGCCGGCGATGTCTCCCACGCCGCGAATCTGATCGCGGGCGATCTGCATCAGTTGCTCGTAACGGCGGGTTTCGATCCAGGCGTAGGCGGTATCGCGGGCAAGGTCGTCGATCACCAGCAGGATGTTGGCCTGGGCGCGATTGGCCGCAGCCTGGGCGGCGCTGACGGCATGGTCGACCTTGCCGAAGTCGTACAGCATTTGCTTCAACGACAGGTTCACCGCCTGGCTGCTGCGGTCGCCGCCGTAGCCGGTGTCATAGCCGGTGCGCAGGCCCCCAGAAATTTGCGGGTAGTAGCCTGCGCGGGCCACGTTGATGCCTTCGCCTTGCTTGTAAAGGTTGCCTATGGCCTGGGCGATGCTGGGGTGCCACTGGGCGGCGGTGAGTACCGCTTCAGCCAGCCCCAGGCGGTCACCTTGGGCGCTGGCCTGCCCAGTCGGTGGGCGAGCCTGCACGGCATCGGGCGCGTCACGCATCAGCGACGGCCCGATGGTACGCAGTCTGGGGTCTATGTCATCGGCTGCCTGGGCAACCGGGTTCAGATTCAACGCCAGGAGCCCGAGGGCTCCTAGCCACAGCGGTGACAGCGGACTGCTTCGCTTCACGAAATTCCCTTACTGCTGTTCGTCCTTGTCGCCGGGCATGTGCCCGGCGGTTTGCAGCGGCCTCAGACGACATGGATGCTGTTCTGCACCCAGAGGTGATGGCTCGGATCTTCCTGGGCCGTGTATTGGTTATAGTCGATGCCATCGACGGTCTGGTTTGCAACCAAGGTCCAGTTGTCCGTCATGTGCACTGAGTCTTGCCCGTCCCCCTTGATGATCAGCGTGTCGTTGCTGGCTTCGGTGATGGCTACCACGTCCGCCAGGTTCAGGGTCAGCGCCACCGCGCTGGTGTCGTTGAGGTCGATGACCTCGATGTTGTGGATACGATCGGCCAGGTTTGCCAGGTCGATGCTGGCATCGCCACCGCCCCACAACAGGGTGTCGGTACCGGTGCCGCCGTCGACGCTGGCGAAGTTCTGGTCGACCACTTCGAGGGTATCGTTGCCGGCGCCGCCTTCCAGGGTGATGTGGCCACCCTGGCTGCCCACCAGGTGGTCATCGCCGTCGGTGCCGGCGATCACTTCACCAGAGGCCGCCGCGAGGCTTGCGACCACCGCATTGTCATCGCTGGTATCGGCCGCCAGTGCCGAGAAGGTGGTCAGGCCGGCAGCATTGTCCAGGTTGACGGTCAGGGTGGCCGTGTCGGTGGCGCCGTTGGGGTGGGTCAGCTCGTAGGTGAAGGTGTCATGCTGGCCGATCACCGCTGAGGTCAGCCCGCTTTTGAGGGTGTAGGTATAGCTGCCATCGGCTTGTACCAGCAGCGTGCCGTAGGTGCCCACCACGCTCACACCGTTGTAGCCAGGTACGGTGAAGGTGTTGGCTGCGGTCAGAATGCTTAGCACGGTGAGGCTCGACCCAAGCGTGTCTGCCCCCGCCGCGTCGGTGATCAGGTTACCGCTCACCGCGGTGTAGTTGCTGACCACGAACTCGGTGAGGTGCGTGGTGGTGGCATTGAGGCTGGTGGTAATCGAACTGAGCAAACCGATACCGCCGGAGTTCACGCGTACCTGGTAGCTGCCGGCCGTTTGCCCACTAAAGGTATAACCGGCGCCACCACCCAACAGGGTCAGCAGCGAACTGCCAGGTACCGATTGCACCAGAGCATACTGGCCAGTGCTGGTGTTGAGTTTGTACAGCGCGATGGTGGTATTGCCCAGCAAGGTCAGCAGGTTGGCCGAGTTGATCACCACTTGCAGGTCGGCGCTGGTGTCGGCGGCTACGGTGGTGGTGTAGGTGGCCTGGCGTGCGCCGATTACCGGCAGGCTGAGCGTGCCCAGGGTTGTGCTGCTGGTGTCGACCCGGTTGGCCAGGGTGATGTTGGTGCTGTCGATGTCGTTGACGGCGTCCACCACGGTGGCTGGCGCGCCAAGGTTGGTGTCGCTCCAGACCTCAGTGGCCTGTGGGCTGTCGATGCGCACATAGAGGCTGGCCGCAGCGCTCTGGCCGTTCGGATGCACGAGCTGGTAGCTGAATACATCGACCTTGCCCACGCTGGCGGGGGTGCCGTTGGGGGTGTAGGTGTAGCTACCGTCGGCATGAATCACCAGGCTGCCGTACAGGCCTTGAACCGTGGTGCCTGCGCCACTGGCGGCGGCAACGAAGCTGCCGTTTTTGAGCACCTGCAGTACGGCGGCGTTGTCTGGCCCCAGCGAGTCGATGACGCCGGTAGTACCCGGATCGGTGATGACGTTGCCCGAGGTTGCAGTGCCGCTGCCGGTGAACTGGGTGAGGCTGGTGATATCGACTTCCAGCGTGGTGGCGACGTTGGTGACCAAGCCTATGCCGCCGCTGGCTACGGTCAGGCGATAGTCACCGGCTTTTAGCACGCCGATGTCTACCTGCAGCCCTATCGGCAGCACGATCAGGTCCAGCAGGCCCTGAGTATTGCCGGTAGCGATTGTCACCCATGCACCGCTGGCGTCCTTGACCTGCAAGGTGAAGTTGGCGTTGTTCAGCAGGGCCAGCACGCTGTTGGTTGACAGCAGCAAGGTGGGGTCGGCAGTGGTACCGGCGCCCACCGTCCAGGTGAAGGTCTTGCTGAACCCTGACAGCAGCGTTGTGAAGCTGTCGTTGAAGGTTTGCGAGGTGGTTACGGGCGAGAGCGTCACATTCGCCGTGGCCAGGTTGTCGCTGGCGACCAGTGGCAGGTTCGCATCCAGGTCAGGCGCTGTGACGATTGCTGCGCCGGATACGTTGTTACGCGGGTCGGTCAGTGTCACAGAGAGGATCTGGCCGTTATCCTGCGCGGGGCTCAGGGTAACGGTGAAGCTGCCATTGGGCTGCACGGTGGCAGTCTGCAGTACCGTGCCGCTGGCGTTGCGTACGGT
>NZ_JBJJLN010000095.1:0-9373 GCF_046230725.1 Pseudomonas sp. KCJK9000
GCGGATGGCGGGTGTAGCACCGCCGCCGGTGACGATGAAGCTTTCATTGGTGTGCAGGCTCAAGGCCCGGGTGCTGGGCACGTACTGGGAGAGGGTGAGGTTCCAGCCTTTGCCCAGACCGCTGTCTTCGAGGGCAAGCGGATTGAAGGCCAAGCGCAAAGGCAGGGTTGGGCCAAGCAGTTGGTTGCCAGGCAGGTCTGGCAATTCGATGCCCAGGGTATATTGACCCGTGCGGGGGTCGACACGGTTTTGCACGAAGCTGAGAAAATTGAACGCATTGGAGTGTACGACTGATGTTTGAGTCATGATCGATAACCTGTTCAGAAGAGTGCCTGCCTTATGCAGGCAGGCACAGATCAATCACTTTGCTTTACTCAATACGAGCTTGTTACGCCCGTCCTGGCCACCCCCGAAATCGACGCTGAGCTTATGCCGGTTACCATTGATGTCAATGAGCATGAACTTGAACTCGCTTTGTAGAGACGTGCGATCTTCTATATCTTGCGGGTGCTCAGCTACATCCCCGAAAGGGAAGTCGGAAACGCGATTCAAGCTGACAACCAGCGTGCCCTCGGAGTAGTCTTCGATAGCATCCTTGAGCACAAGGCCTCTCGCCTGCGCCATTTTCACCAATACGCCATCAAACTGCATCTTGTCTGTTCTCGACAGGGTAAAGCCGGTATAACTGGCGAAGGTTTCTTCGTAGTTTTCGGACTCCCACTCCACCATCGATTTATTGTCGTCGGCTTCGATCTCTATCGATACAAAATTGATTTGTTGTTCGTCAGGTGCCAGGGCCAAGGTCCAATAGTCGACGCTCCAATCCATGTAGTTGAAATTGTCGCCATTGACGACGTCGCCCTCATCAGCCTTGCGCTCGTCATTGAAACCATAAGCCTCAATTCGATAGTTCGGGATTGGCAAACCTTCTAAATCAACTTTGCCGTTTTCTTTACTTTCGTCGTCGGAGGAAATGCGACCGCCTCCATCTCGCCGAAACTCGGCGTATAAGGTTTCAGGTAACGTGCTGGTGGTTTGCACATAGTACGTTTCAATACGCTCTCCCTGCCCCGCCTGAACACCGGCCTCGGCCGAGGGTGTGGGTCGGTAATAACGGTTACGCGCACGATTCACCACCCATGTGCCCGGTTTGGACGGATCATCGGGCGGCACAATGCCTTCTTCATCTTTTTCCAGAAACTTCAACTGGCTGCCGCTGATTAGCGAAAAACGAAGCGAATCCAGCTCGGTGTCGCTGATCGGGTAATGTTCGCCGGTGGCGAGCGGCTTGGTTTTGATGGACACCTGTACAATGATCTGCTGCAGCCCGTTGGCATAGCATTTGGCAGGCCCTTTTACCTCGAGCCGGAAATACTCGAGTTCAACCCAGCTACTCACTGTGCTCGACGCCGGGGTCAGTTGCCCATGTTCGACGATCGCGTAGCCGGCGAACATATTGTCTACTTCCACCATGACCACACTGCAGGGTGAATCCGTTGAAGCCGGGGGGGCATAAAGCCCACTCCGCTCGCTGATGTCACCGTCGCCGTAGACCGTCCACTTGATGTCCGCCGATGAAGGCAAGTTACCCTGCAGATCGAATTGAACACCAGCCAGCACGTTTTGACGCAGCACGTGGTGCGGCGTCACCGCCACACTCTGCGGGTGCATAATGATGATCACGCACGCCCGTGCGCTGGCCTGGGTAGCAAGATCGGTGACCTCGATCTGCTGCAATCGAATGAGTGGCCTGCCAGGGGTTTGCGGCGCTGGCGTGAAACGCGCTTGGCCCTCTTGCCCCTGCTGCAAATCCCCAAGCGATGGGCCGACCAGTGCCCATTGCAGCTGCCCGCCACCAGTACTGGAGGCCCTGAAGTCCACGGCCGTTTGACCCTCCAGCCAAGTTACCACCCTAGGTGAAACAAGTACTGAGGACTGGTTCTCGATTACCAAAGCCGAACGCTGCAACCCTTGGTCATCACTTTCAAACTGACCGGACACCCGCGTGACCTGGGTTGGCTGGGCAAAAAGACTGGGCGCTCTGCTGCTGTAGGTGCCATCAGCAATGGCGCCGCTGGCTGCTGCCCTGAAAATGTTACTGGCCTCCCATTTCACAGCGCCCGTGCCCCCATCAAGGCTGAAGGGCAGCGCTTGACCTGCGTCGATGCTGACAATCGCTGGCACGATCTCGCGCGTCAACGTACCTGCTTTGAGAGTGTTGAACGCCACCAGATCATGCGGTTCGTGGTGCTCTAGGGAATCCCATTGCCTGTCGTTGCTCACCTTCACTGCCTGAAGTGTGTCACTCGGCCCCTCCCCCAGTGGCTTGGTGTATTGGGCTCGCAACAACGTATTACTGATATCCGGCTCGCGCGGGAGCAGATACGGGAGGCTGCCAGAGGTTGGCAATGAGCCCGGAGCAAGGTCGGTGTTGAGCTGCATCAGCACCACCATCGCGCCCTCCCCTTCAGCACCAGGCTCTGAGCTCCAAGGGGCTTTTTGTGTCAACACCTTGAGCCGCTTGGCGCCCAAAGCGGCGTAATGAGCAAGGTCGAACACACTGAGTTCATAGCGGCAGCGATCAGCTGGCTGCTCTTTGAACCAGTCGCCTAAACGCTTGCCCAACATGGTGCGTGCGTATTCGGTATCGCCGAGGTTGCAGCTGAAGTTGCGGCCGCTGGCCAGGTCCAGCACGATCGGTCCCAGCTTCCCGGTTTCGGTGGGTTTGAATTCCAAGTCGATCAAGGCTTCGACGTAATAACCCATCGAAGGACGCACCGTGGAAGCTGTCAACAGCAGCGGTGCGTTGCCGGTCGGCGACGACTGGGCGTCGTAGTCCCCTGCCAAGAGGGTCATGCGCACCGTGGCTACACCGTCGGTCAAACTTGCATGTTCGAACGACAGCTGGGGTGGGCCCAGTATCAAGCTGCGCAAACCCGCCGTGATGGTGCCATCGGCGACGAGGCTGAAGCGAATATCCACAGGGTCCAGGCAAGCACCGCTACCGTAGCGCGCCAAGTATTGCTCCTCGAGCATCTTGTTCAGTGGTGCGCGACCGACCGCCAGGATACCGCCCCAGTCATGCATGACAGTGCCCTGACGAAGGCGTTCAAGCAATGCTTCTTTGGAATAGTCAACCATGATCAATTCTCCTGGTCATCGGCACTAGTGCACAGTTGCGAAAACGCCTGGAACGATACGAACGGCACAGGCAAGATCATGTAGCTCCACATCGCCATGAACGGCGTTTCGTACAAAGCGGCCACGACGATGAAGCGCTCTGCGCTATCCCTGGGCGTGGTATAGACACCGCCCTCAAAGGTGCCATCGCCCTTGACGAGGAACCATTCGGTACTCTCAGGTGGGACTTGGACGTCCTCGTTATCGAGGTTTTTCGACCAGAATTCGAAAGCCAGACCTGTTTCAACCGCGGCTACGCGAAGATGCGAGCTGCCCATTTCAGACAGTGGGATGAGGATATACATGGATTGCGAGGTGCTAGCGCCGGCGCGCTTGATGTCGATACGGTCCATGCGCAAGATTTTATCGAGCTTGGTTACCGGGGCGGGCAGGTCAGCGCTGCGCGCCGACTTGTAGAACCTTGCATCCTGCACACCTGGTTCGGGCTCGGTACTTGGCAAAAGGCTGCCGTTGGCATTGCCCACCACCGTCCACGTCATGGCGCTGCCATCGATGGATGCCGCCCAGACTTTATACTTCACGTCAACGTTGGTGCTGTCGTCGGAAGACAGCGCCACCGTGCTGACCAATGGGTAAATGGACACATCGTTCGCTACTAGGCTTACCAGCGCACTGCCCAGCCATTCGCTGCTCTTGGCAGTGACCACCACGCGCTTGAAGCCATAGCCAAATGAAGCGGCCGAGGGGGCCTTGTATTTACCGGAGGCTTTGTCGATTTGCCCAGGATCACCGGTTTCGTCCGGCAAATTGCTGACTGTCCACTCTAACCCCGCCAGCGCAGGCTCCACCTTAAACGAGTATTCGGAACCTGCCTGCACCACGACTTCTTGAGGGCTGATAGTATGCGAGGTGCGTTTGGGTGCCAGCTCACCCAGCACCGTGATATCACCCGGCATGGCGATGGCTTTCGGCTCGACCACTTCGTCGCCTCGGAACAGCAAGTTATTCAAGCGCATGGCATCTATTTGAGTGCCAAGGTTGGTCAGATTGCTAGCGAGGAATTTCAAATCAACTTCCAATTGCCATTTCGCGGAATCCATTGCCGAATCGAATGCTGGGCGGCCCAACCCGCCGTCATTGTTCCCGTCACCGGTGACGAACGAAGTATTAACGGTAAGGTCAGCCGCATTGGAGTTAAGCGCGATGACTTTGCGCCCCTGCGCATTGTCTTGCAAGGAAACGCTAAATACTTGCTCGAATGACCAATCGGTTTTGAAATCCCCTTCATAATACCAATCCATCGGGGGTATACCACGGACTCCATCAATTTCGACATGCGTACGTTCGATAGTACCCGACCATCTGACCACGTAGCGGCGCCCATCCTTCTCCACACGCAACGAGTTTTCACCATTGGCGAACGGAAAATTCATTGTCTCAATTTTAGTGCGGACAGGGCCAACTGGGATGATTGACGCGGCAAATTGTCCGTTTCCGGCAACGTATTGCTTGAAAGCCCCCCGCAGCACGACTTGGAACTGAACCCCACCCAAGCGCTCAATTTTCTTAATTTCCTCCATGATCATCTTTTCGAAAATCTGTTCGTAGCCGATCATCAAGTTACTAGAGTATCCTTGGGGCAGCAGAAACAGCATGTCGCTGTCCACTGCAGGTAGTTCCCCATTTTGAGCCCCGTCAAGGCGGATGAACACCAGGACCTCGCCGTCGCCGAAGTTCTCCGCCGTGCGTACTGTCGCACCCGGCGAAGGGTGGGTACGCAAATGAAACTCTGCCGGCTGCAGCGCATCTTCCGCGTCACGACGTATTTCACTGAGTTCAAATATTTTCTGTTCCGGCGTCCAGGTTTTAATGATCTCCCTGAGGTGCGTCCCAAGTAGCAAAGCCTCAAAATCAGTGTCTACGCCGGAAAAATACATATCGGTGACATCATCGCCACCCAAATCGATAACGACCTTGCCAGCCGAGTCTATCCCGCCGGTCACTTTGTTCAGTTTGACCTTCATCGACAGGGCCGGCCCCAACAGGCCATCGGCTTGCGCCAGACGCACCACATCGCGACGGGCTAGCCCCGCACGCTGGTTGGTTTCCAGCAAGCGCCCGCCAATACTGCGCATGTGCAAATCGGCGCGGGAATCGGCTATCGAAGCGTTTTCAAACGACAAGCGCGGTTTATCGGCCTGCAGGTCATCGAGCACATGGAAACGCACACCACCTGTAACCGGCGTTGTATGGTTAATGCTCGGGAAGTACGAACCACTGTTGAAACGATCGATATACTCCTGCATCAACAAATAATTGGCTTTATTACGATCGAACGCCAACACCACGCCCCACTTCTTGGTCGCGGGTTTATATTCCAACTGCTGGATAAATTCTTCCGGGGTCAACCTGCTCATACTATTTCTCCCGTGTCAGGGTGCCACCTGTTCGCAAGACGATACGTCGCCCTGCCTCAGGTCCACTGTTGCGGTCATTTGTCTTTACCTTCGCGACGCGCGCGACAGGCAATTATCGAAAGCTGCGACTGATGGCGTCTTGGCGACGCCCGATGCAGGCTGGACTCAGTCCCGGATGGTTATCGTTCTCGAGAGAAACTTCGTATCCGCCACATCGTCGAAACTCACGGTGACGTGAATCACCGGGCTGCTATTGCGCTTAAAGCGTTCCAGCAACGCGAAGGGTATATTCGCGTAGACAAATCCTGAGCTCATTTCGGCTTCATCAACTTCAACAGCGTCTCGCAACATTTCGCTTATCGCGCCACTTTCACCGTTACCACTGATCCAGATCTTGACCTTTTGTCCAATGTTCATGAATATCCAACTTTCTAGAATCAAGGTTGCAGGTCGGCCTTCGAGATCACTCAGCAAAAGATCCCCATTCCCTTCGGCCTCTTTACACACAATATGCGAGTAGCGGCCGACCGGGACGGGCTTGATACGCACGCGCAGCGGGTCGGAGCGGCTGCCCCCAGGCAGAATCTGGTAAGTGACATCAAAGCGCTTAGCCGTACCTTCTTCAGTAGCTTCCATGTTCGGTGCCACGAAGGCAGGGGGTATCAGAAAGCGTAGCGGCTTACTTGGATCAGCCGGCGCGGTGGCCGTGTACCGCCCGCCATTAGGGTGACCATCCCAATGGACGTTAAGCGTTTCATCCGGCCGCAATTGCACCGATGCCGGCACATTTATCCAGGCCCCAACCCCCAGGTTTTCACCCATTGCAAACACCTGGTTAGTGGCCCCGTCGGACCCGCTGGCCTCCATCGACGGCGCGCTCAGCACACGCGGCACCACGACCTGCACACTCAAGGGTTGAGCCGATAGCGCCAGGCCTTGGCGAGCAAGTTGGTAGCTGAGCGTCAGCTCACCAGGCTCTAGCCAAGCCGCTGGGGCACTGAACACTACCTCGCTTCCTTCGACGCTGCTGGCATCTAAACGTTGGCTGTGCACGAAGCTGTCGGCTGCCCCATCCCAATAGAGCATTACATGGTCGCCGGGCTGCGCCCCATCATGACGCGGTATGCGCAGCGTTAGCCCTGTGGGGAACGTACTGGGGTCCAGGTCGCCGCCGCTGTAACCGTCTATCTGCACCTCGGCCAGCCGGGGCGAGAGCCCAGCCCCGCTGGCCATGACTCTAAATACCTGCGGTGGCGAATCGACGGAAACCAAGCCGCCTTGCAATTGGATTTCATAGTGAAGCTCCACCCGCCCCCCACCCAGCGGCAGAAACTGACTCCGGGGTACCGCCCATTGCAACGGCTGCCCCACTTGCGCCTCATCTACCAGGAGGGGATAGGTCTTTTCAGGCATCGCGAAGTCTTCATCGTCGTAGCCCTGGAATACCAAAGTTACTTCGTCGTTGTTACGCATTGCCTGATAAGGCGCAACGGTGACGGTGGTAGTGCTGCCGATCTCGTCCAGCGCGATGACCAGGTCATGGGACTGCGTTACCTGCACCACCGGCAAACGCTCACCCACGACCGGGCGGGTGCGCAGGCCGATCAGGCAGAAGGTACGATCGGACTCTTCGGGATCCCCATTGACCGCGTAGGAATAAAACCCTGCCCCACCCAGCGTCTCGACCAATATGCGATTGTTGATCGGAACAAGCATGCCGAGGGTTGGATCGAAATCGATGACCGTAGACACCGAGCCCAGGTCATCGAACGCGACGCCTGCGGCATTGCAACCACGCCAAAGCACACGGATTTCATCGCCATCTTGCATACCAGCATATTTCACATATGTCTCAAGGTCTTCACTGCCTAGTGCTTCGACATCAATCTCGGAGTCCTCGGTCAGGCTAGGTATGAAGGGCATGGGCCTTGCCAAACGCCTGTTTTTATACGGTGAATTCATGAGTGCCTCCTTCGGGATAGGTACTTTCTACGCCCCTCAGAAGCGGTTGCCTACTAACAGAATTACCAGGTCAAGTTATGTAAGCCCGTTACACACGGGCTGATACGAAGCGCAGGTACACCCTGGCATTTTTACCAGCTCACTGCGTTGAGGGTTTGTTTTATCCTGACAGGCTCGATGGCTAAGCCACACCAGCCTAGTAAAACTGTCAGGTGTCAGATGGGGACTTGTAATTTAGCCTGGTAGCAGTTTTGTGCATTGCCACTAAGCGCCTCCGCTGGCGCCGCAATCACTGACCTACCCGATAGTAAGCATTACACCCCTTTGGAGACCCCATCATGCCCTCCCTCTATAAACCCACCCGCTATAACCCTTGGATGGCTCTAGGCGTCGCTACGTTTTGCCCATTATTAATAGCAGCCACCGTCCAGGCACAAACGCTGACCATTGAATTAAGCGGCCCGAAAGGAGATGTGCTCGACCCCGAGAACAACTCCCAGCACGCCTGCAATGTCAGTGTTGAATATCAAGCCGGGCGCACGGTCACCACAAACCTCAACAGCCCCGGTGGGGATTGTTATGAACTCCGGCCGCAAATCATCAGTTTTAAAAGCTTCCCATCAGCCGTCAAGATCTTGGGCACTGATAGCCCATTGTGCGACACTGGCTTGGGTGACTCGTTCAAAAAACGCAGAGACCCGTCCACTAACCAAAACTTCTGGTTTGAACTTCAAACAACCCGCAACAGTGCCCAGCTTGCAGAGATAGGCATCGACCGTTTATTCAATAACGTTGGAAAACTTTTGACCAATACTTCGGAGACTGGCACACAGACCAGTATTGGAGTGAAAGTCAACAAAGCTCAACGTACGCAGGTTGATGCAGTCGTTAATAACCTTTCGTGCATCAGTATCATAATGCCCTCTGGCCCGGCCTCATCCCTGATGGGTGAAACCATCGCCGTTGAGCACCCTGAAAATTGGATAAATCGGGGCCCAGCCCACAGAGAAAACTTCACTTGCCCTGACAATACAGTCATGGTTGGGCGTCATCAGACCGGTGATGAGACCGCAGATACCAAATACAAATGCGGCTCGGTCGAAGGCCTGCTGCGTGTCGACTCGGTATTCGGCACAGCCTTCCCTGAATGCGGATATCGGGTCTTGAAAGACGACGAAAGAGACTTCACAACGTGCACAGAAGCTGTGAATTACAAAAAGTCCGACCAGGACTACCATTATTTCAGATGCCCTGTAGATCAAGTTATGGTTGGCCGAAAACATCAGGGCGATGAAAACGCAAAAACCCAATATAAGTGCGCCACGCTCTACAAAGGTAGCGAAGCTAAAAAGAACACAGTTTTCGTTGAAGTTGATGCCAACTGGTCAACGCCTGCAATGGAGCAAGGCCTCCAATTTGTTTGCGACGCAAACAAAGTGATGGTCGGTCGCGCGCACCGCAGTGATGAACAAGGCGATACCCGTTACCTCTGCGCATCTCTACGTTCCCCGGCTGAAAGCCGCTAATTGATCATAGAGGCCATTGCCATGACCGTCTCATCCGCTGCGTACTCGAACGCTTTCAACTTTCTCAGCTTCGTGCAAAACAGTGTCGACCCCCGCACGGGACAATACTCCCTGAGCATCGAATTGCCCAACCTGCCTGGCAACCAACTGCTTGGCCCAAGCCTGCCTTTGCGCCTGGCCTTCAATCCGCTGGCCCTCGAAGACAGCGGCCTGGGCAAAGGCTGGAACCTCACCCTCTCCCAGTACGTGCCCAGCACCCGGGCCTTGAGCCTGCACACCAATGAAAGCTTCACCGTCACCGGCGGCGGTGCTACACCCGCCATCCGA
>NZ_JBJJLN010000096.1:0-9291 GCF_046230725.1 Pseudomonas sp. KCJK9000
TGAAGCCATGGATGCCAACGGCCTGGACTATGTCGGTGGCGATGATTTTGGCCTGGTTTGCTCGGCCAAGCGCGGCTCGGTCAGCGAAGAGCAGCGTGCTGCCGTAGAAGCCTGGCTCAAAGGCCGCAGCGAGCTGACCAATATTGAAGTCAGCCCGCTGCTGGATGCCTGGTATCCAGAAAAGCCGATCAACCCGGCTTCCTGATGCCTGCTTGAGCGGCCCCGCCCGGGGGTTCGTTCGATAAAGCGCTGGCCAGTTCTCTGGCCAGCGCTTTCTCTACTCGGCGCATATGCCGTGCCAGTACCTGCCGTTGTAATTTGATGCATGGCGCAGGGCTATCTTTACTTTCAAGGGCCGCGCAGGCCTCCATCATTGCCTTTGCTTCCAAAAGCCGCGCCGCGCTCAGGATCTTGTGCGCCTGCTCGCGGATACCGTCTGCCTGTTCGACAGGGTCCAGGGCCATGAGCAATTTCAGATCGTCTTTCAGGCTTTTATGCACGGCGGTGAGAAACAGGCTGCGGCTTTGGGCACTGTCGCCTACGATGCCAGTCAGGCCTGCGAGGTTGAAAGGTGGTGCTACTGCCGGGCTTGGACGGGGCGTGATTTTAGCCAGGCACTGGCTCAGGGTACGCAGGCTGATAGGCTTGAGCAGGCAGTCGTCCATGCCTGCACTCAGGCATTTCTGTCGGACTTCCGGCTGAGCGTTGGCGGTGTAACCCAGAATGATGCAGCGCGGGCGACCTAGCTTGCGCTCTTCGCAGCGAACCGCGGTAGCCACTTGGTAACCATTCATGTGAGGCATGTTGCAGTCTAGTACCAGCACGTCGAACGGCATCGTGCGCCATTTCTGCAGGCCTTGGCGGCCATCGCTTGCACTGGTATGGCTAAGCCCCAAGTAGCTCAGTTGTTGCGCCATCAGCATCAGGTTGGCTGGGTGGTCATCGATGACCAAGACCTTCAGGTCGGCAGCGGGCACCTCGACCTCTTCCACCTCGGACACCACAGGCACCGGCGCTTCGACAGGCTCCAAGGGCATCATCAGGCGCACCTGAGTACCTGTCCCGGGAGTGCTGTTGATACTTAAATTGCCACCCATCATCTCGCATAGGCTACGGCAGATCGCCAAACCTAGCCCAGTGCCTGCACGGGCGCCCTGGCTGTGTGGGTTGGCTTGCACGAATGGGTTGAACAAGTGCTGCAAATCACCTTCCTCAATGCCGATGCCGCTGTCACGCACTTCGAGCTCCAGGGTCGGCGGCGCGTCAGGGCCTTCGTCGCGCAAACTGAGCGTGACGTGGATCTGCCCTTGCTCGGTGAACTTGATGGCATTGCTGACCAGGTTGGAAAGTATCTGCTTGAACCGCAGCGGGTCGAGCAAAGCATGGCAGCGGGCGTTGGGGTTGATCCATACCTGGAGTGCCAGGCCTTTCTGGCGGGCCTGGCCATCGAACACCCGGCCTACCGACTCCACCAGCGCTGCGGGATCCACTGCTTCCGGGCTGAGCGACAAGTGACCGGATTCGATCCTCACGATGTCGAGGATATCGCCAATCAGGCCCAGCAGATCCCTGGCTGAGTGGTGCGCCACCTCCAGTGAGGCTGGGTCGACCTGCCCTTGCAGCGCTCGCCTGAGCGCCAGTTCGAGCATACCGATGACCGCGTTCATCGGAGTACGTATCTCGTGGCTGATGGTGGCCAGGAAAGTGCTTTTGGCGCGGTTGGCATCGTCGGCCAGGCGTTTGGCGTCGCGCAGTTCCTGAACCAGCTTGCGACGCTCACTGATATCGATCCAGCCGCCGATAATCCCCTGCACTTCACCCAAAGAGTCGCGGTAGGGCAGGATCCAGTGATAGATCGTCATCTCCCGCTCGTGAAAGCGCAGTGGCCGGTCGATGATCAGCGGCACACCGGCGGCCATCACCTGCTGGTAGTCAGCCTGGATCTGGCGAGTGTTCTCGGCACCGGTAAACCGGCTCTCATCCAGGCGCTTGCCGATCACGTCTTGCTGACGGGACTGGACGGCCTCCAGGTAGCTGGCGTTACAGCTTTTCAACCGGCCCTCGCGATCGCGTACGTACATCGGGTGAGGGGTTCCGTTGAGCAAGGCGCCCATGAATTCCAGTTGATCGCTCAGCGCCCGTTCGGCGCGCTGGCGTTGTTTGATCTGCCCGCGCAGACGCGCGTTCCAGATCAGTGCCAGCAACAGCAGCACACCGGTGCCCAGCAGCACCTGAAGAATTTGACGCCGCAAGGCAGGCCAACGGGCATCTTCATGCACATCATAGCCGCGCCACCGATTGTTGATGGCGCCCAATTCTTCCGGCGAAATACTCAGCAGCGCTTTGTCGAGGATGCTGGCAAGCGGCATGTCATGTTCGCGGGTGGCCATGGCGAAGACAGCCGGCTCGTTGCCCACCGTGTTGCGAATGACCAGGTTGGGGTTGCCGGCCAACGCATGGTTGGCATTGATCAACGGCGTGATCATGGCATCGACTGCGCCACTGTTGAGCAGGGCCACGGAGTAGTAGGGGCTTTGCGTTTCGATTCGGCCAATCTGTGGGAAGCGGCTTGCCAGCAGATCGTCCAGGTTACTGTAGCGGGACATCGCAACGCGTTGACCGCTCAGTTGTTCCAGTGAAGCGTATTGTTCGTCACGGGCGCGGGTCACCAGCACATGGGGGCTTTCCAGGTAGGCGCGGCTCAGGTGCAGATGTTTGTCGGCGCTTCCATCGTTGGCCAGCGCGGCGATCATGTTCACGCGCCCGTCGCGCAGCCGCGCGAGCATGTCGGCGATGCCATTGGCCCGTTGTACCTCGAAGCGCAGGCCGGTACGCAGGCGAATCAAGTCCAGCAGGTCGGCGGTGATTCCACGAAAATGGCCATTGGCATCGAAGTAGGAAAGTGGTGCTGCAGTTTCGTCGATGGCGACCCGCATGACCGGGTGGCTCACCAGCCATTGCTCTTCTTCAGGCGTCAACTGGAGCTTGCGGTCACTCAGCAGCAGGTCACCGCCTGCGCTCCATCGTTTGAAGATGCTTGCGCGTACGGCGCTGGGCTGCCGGTCGAGCGCTGCATTGACCAGTGCCTTGAGCTGAACGTCCTGCGTGCGCAGGGCAAAACTGAAACCGATGCTTTCGTGCTGGCCAAAACTTGCCATGCGCAAACGCGGCAAGTGCCCGCGGTTGAGTTGGTAATGTGTCGAGATGGTATCGCCAATAAATACGTCCGCCTGGCCGAACGCTACGGCATTCAGGGCTTGTGTGGTTGAGTCGAATGCCAGCACCTGGGCCTGGGCATACTCAGCGCGGACTCTGTCCTTGGGCAAGTAGTGGTACAGCATGCCCAGTCGCAACCCGGCAAGGCCTGAGTTCAGGGGAAGCCCTTCATCTTCCCGCGTGACCAAGACCGGCTGGTCGATTGCATAGGGATGGGAAAGGATCAGACCCTCGATTGCCGCTTCATAGCCGTTGGCACTGGCCAGTAAATCGATTTTGCCTTGCTTGAGCGCCTCGATTGCTGCGCTGCGGGTTGCGTAGCGCATGACCTGGACCGGCAAGTTCAATGCTTTGCCGATCAGGTTGGCGTATTCGGCGGTAAGACCTTGATAGACTTGCCCACCCCCGGTGATGTCGAAAGGAGGATAGTCAGGCGCCGATATGCCCAGAACCAGTACGGATCGGCCCTCCAGCCACTGCCGCTGTTGTTCGGTCAGGCGCGGGCTGATTGGATTGCTCGAAGATCGCGCCAACAGTGTATAGGGCTCGGCGTCAGGGGTTGAAGCCTGAGCCAGGTTGCAGGCCAGCACCAGGAAAAGACCTAGGCAGGTAATGATTCGCACAATCAAGACCTCAGACCAGCGCGTTGCGTTTTGCCATTTCGATCAGCTCGACCAAAGAATCGGCCTGCAGCTTCTGCATGAGGCGCTTTTTGTAGGTACTGACTGTTTTGTTGCTTAGAAACATGCCTTTTGCAATCTCTTGATTGCTACGACCTTGTGCAAAAAGTTGTAACACCATGAGTTCTCGATCGTTAACGAGTCGGAAAAGTCTTAGGTCTGAGTCTGCTGTTTCATGGCTGTGATGAATGGCCTGACTGGGAAAGTAATTGTATCCGGCAATGACGGCCTTGATTGCGCTGAGTAGCTCACTGAGGTCTTCTTGTTTGCATACATAACCAGCTGCACCAGAGTGCATACAACGAACGGCGAACAGTGCCGGGGCCTGTGCGGTAAGTATCAGCACCTTCAAAGGCATGGCCATCGCCTGAAAGCGTGAAAGCACCTCCAGGCCGTCCAACCTAGGGATACTGATGTCGAGGATCACCAACTCCGGCTGGGTTTCGCGAATCAGTTGCATGGCATCCACACCGTTGTCGGATTCGCCCACGACTTTGTAATTCTGGTTTTCCAACAGCATGCGAACTGCAAGACGGATGACGGGATGGTCATCGACAATGAATACAGTGTTCATATCAAAACTCCCTGCTGCGTATGACGGAGGCAGGTGGCACCTTACCCCAGTTGGACGCCAGCAGGGGGGTGCAGTATAGAGATTCGTTAGATATGGGAAATGGCTTACAACTAAGTACACATTGAGCTACGAAGTGTAAGGAATTACTTCGCTATCAAGGATGATTCGGTAACTTTTCGGCAGCCCGTGTAGCATGTGTTTAGCAATGGATGCCGCGTGCAGGAAGTTTCTGATAGTTAGGCCTTAGCCCGGCTATTCAACCGGGCGCAGGGGCTTGTTCAGGTCGGGCTCGAACGGCCGGTCATTTCCCGCGCCATTTCGCTGGCATAACTGTCAGTCATGCCGGCGATGAAGTCGATCATGCGCAGGAACGCCTTGTGCAACGAATCATGGGGGCTGGGGGCGTTGTTACCGATTAGGTCAAGCACGCGGCGGCTCTTGAATGAGGGGGTACGCCCGCCGTGTTGCTCCAGGGCCGCAGCGCAGAACGTGTTGAGGAGTATTTCAAGGGTGGTATAGGCGCCAATCTCATGCAACGTCTTGCGCTTGTCCTGGAAAATCTTGTTTCGCGCCATGGCCTTTGCCTGCAGCACGCAGCGCTTGGCTGGGCCGTGCATGTGCTCGACCAGATCGCCAGTCAGGCGCCCGCTCAGCAGTGTTTGCTGCTGCTCGACGAAAGCCGCGGCGGCCGCATTGGTGAGATGTTCGATTGCCTTGCCCCGCAAAATCGCAAGCTTGCGTCGACGTGAGTCGGCAGGCCCAAGCTGGCGATAGGTTTCCGGCAGGTCGTCGCCGACAAGGTCCAGCAACAGCGCCTCAACTTCGGCGTAGTGCAGCAGCTCCATCTCCAGGCCGTCTTCCAGGTCGATCAGCGCATAACAGATGTCATCAGCCGCTTCCATGAGGTAGACCAGCGGATGGCGGGCCCAACGCTGGTCCTCGAGCAACGGCAGGCCAAGCTTGCGGGCGATCTGTTCGAGCAGCGGCAGCTCGCTCTGGTAGCAGCCGAATTTGTGTTTCTTATAGCCTAGTGCATCTGCGTGGCGAGCGGTCCACGGGTACTTCAGGTAGGTGCCCAGGGTCGCGTAGGTAAGCCGCGTGCCGCCGTCGAACTGGTGGTACTCAAGTTGAGTCAGTACGCGAAAACCCTGGGCGTTACCCTCGAAGTTGAGAAAGTCAGCGCGCTCATCATCGCTCATGTCGTCCAGCCAGCCCCTGCCTGCTGCCTGTTGGAACCAGTGGCGAATGGCATCTTCACCGGAGTGGCCGAACGGCGGGTTGCCAATGTCGTGGGCCAGGCAAGCCGACTGTACGATCATGCCCAGGTCACTCGGATCGCACCAGTCGGGCAGGCTTGAGCGCAGGGTCTCGCCCACGCGCATGCCAAGCGAACGGCCCACACAGCTCACCTCCAGGGAATGCGTCAGGCGTGTGTGGATATGATCATTGCTCGATACCGGGTGGACTTGCGTCTTGCGCCCCAGGCGGCGAAAGGCGCCCGAGAAGATGATCCGGTCATGGTCTTTGTGAAAGGGGCTGCGGCCAAGCTCATCGGCGCTGTACAGCGCTTTGCCGAGCCGTTCGCGGGTGAGCAGGGTGTGCCAGTCCAAGGCGCTCTCTCCTGTCGATCGAAGGGTATAGCTTCAGGTGCGGCGGGCAGGGGTGCAAGGGGCAGATTAAAACCGCCCCTGTGGGATTAGGGCCGCAGGCCATGCTCAGTGGCGGCGATTGCCTTGCAGGAACAGGCGCACCAGAGGAACCAGGCTTGTACCCAAGCGGACCAGGCGGCTGAGGTTGCCGCTGCGCACGCCTTTGCCGGTCAGAAAGCCTAGCGCGACCACTGCGCCTATTCCCCAAAGCGGTGCATGTTTGATGCCCAAACCGTCATGCAGCGAGCTGCCCATGCCGCGCAGGCGCACCAAGGGTTGCAGCAGTTGGCCGGACTCCTGGCGAATTTCCTGGCGATGCATTTCAAGGCGCAGGCGCAGAAGCGCTTTGCGCAGTTCACGTGGGTTACGCGTATGGGGAAGTTCAGGCAGGCTCATGGCAACAGACGCTCCCTATCCTTGGCCAGTTCTTCGAGGGTGGCATTGAAGGGCGATGACTCGTCAAACACAGCGGCTTTGAGGCGCAGGCCACAGAACACCGCTGCCAAGCCATAAAAAACGCATAGACCGATAATCCCCGCCAAGCGGTAGCTGTCCCACAGAAGGACCAGCAACAGGCCAGACAATGCCGTGAGCAGCAGCAGGGCGAAGACCAGCGCAAGTCCCGCGAACAACAGCAGCCTCAGGGTACGGCCTTTTTGCTCCTGCAGTTCGATTCCCAATAGTTCGATGTGGCTGTGCAAAAGCCCCAGTACCGCAGCACCCAGGCGTTTGCCTGAGGCGCCGGTGGCAATGCTGTCGTTCTCCATGGAAGCTCCTCAGCGCCGGTTGGCGAGCAGGCCGATCAACAATCCCACCCCGGCAGCGATACCGATGGCCTGCCATGGGTTTTCCTGCACGTACTGCTCGGCGCTACCAAGGGCTTCCTGGCCGCGCTCACGCACCGTTTCTTGCGTCAGTTGCAGGGTTTCACGTGCCTGGGAAAGGCGCTCATGAAGCTGACTGCGCAGCTCTTCAGCCTGATCGCCCGCCAGATTGGCGGTGTCTGCCAGCAGTTTCTCCGTGTCACGGACCAAGGTCTGGAAGTCAGCCATCAATATCTCTTGTGCAGTCTTTGCCGATTTGCTGGCCATGGGGCTCTCCCTGGTAGGTATTGAAAGTATGTAGCTAGTTCGAGTGACGCGGCGCTTGGAAGGTTCAGTCGCTGTACTGGTATGGCACTTGCTAACGGAAATTGCCACAACGCAGGGCGTCATCTGGATCGATGCGCCGAATCAGGGCGTCGACCCTGACAGGCACCGATAAACCTTAACCCAATCCACGACAAACCCAAGAAAAAACCACGCAGGCTGCGCTCGTATCGCCACAACCGGGCGAAAGCTGGCACCGATTCGGTGCAGGGATGCAAGGTCTTGAACTGTCCTGGTGCTCAATTTCAGCAGGTCTGCCTTTTCATGGAAAACATGCACAGCGCAATGGGCTCCCTGGTCCATAGCTCGAATACCTTGTTCATCCTCATGGGCGCCATCCTGGTGCTCGCCATGCATGCCGGCTTCGCATTCCTGGAAGTCGGCACGGTGCGGCACAAGAACCAAGTCAATGCACTGTCCAAGATCCTCAGCGATTTTGCCGTTTCTGCATTGGTGTACTTTTTCATCGGTTACTGGGTCGCTTATGGCGTGAGTTTCTTGCAGCCTGCTTCTGAACTCGCTGTGGACCATGGCTACGCATTGGTTAAATGCTTCTTTCTGCTGACCTTCGCTGCGGCGATTCCTGCGATCATTTCCGGTGGCATCGCCGAACGTGCACGGTTTGCGCCCCAGTTGTGCGCCACTGCGCTGATCGTAGCGTTCATCTATCCCTTCTTCGAAGGAGTGGTGTGGAATGGCAATCTTGGTGTGCAGGCGTGGTTGCAGGCGCGCTTTGGGGCGCCGTTCCATGACTTTGCAGGCTCTGTAGTGGTGCATGCCATGGGTGGCTGGCTGGCGCTGGCAGCGGTGCTGCTGTTGGGCGCGCGGCGTGGACGTTATCGCGATGGCCGGCTGGTGGCCTTCGCACCCTCGAGCATCCCATTTCTGGCGCTGGGGTCGTGGATCCTGATCATTGGCTGGTTTGGCTTTAACGTGATGAGCGCTCAGACCCTGCAAGGGGTCAGCGGCCTGGTGGCAATCAATTCGCTGATGGCCATGGTGGGCGGCACTCTTGCGGCCTTGCTGGCTGGGCGTAACGACCCAGGTTTTCTGCACAACGGCCCACTGGCGGGCCTGGTGGCGGTCTGTGCCGGTTCTGATCTGATGCACCCTATTGGTGCGCTGGCCACCGGCCTGGTCGCGGGTGTGCTGTTCGTATGGAGTTTTACCGCTGCGCAGAACCGCTGGAAGATCGATGATGTCCTCGGTGTCTGGCCGCTGCATGGCTTGTGTGGCCTATGGGGTGGCATCGCCTGTGGCGTGTTCGGGCAGGAGGCGCTGGGCGGCATGGGCGGGGTCAGCTTGATCAGCCAGTTGCTGGGTAGCCTGGCGGGGGTAGGGGTGGCAGTGGTCGGTGGTTTTGCCGTGTATGGGGTGATACGGCGACTGCATGGCCTGCGTTTAAGCCATGAGCAGGAATTTCAGGGTGCTGACCTGTCACTGCACCGGATAGGCGCCACCAGCCAGGATTGAACAGGTTCAGGTGCGCCGTGGGCAAGAGAGACCTAAAATAGGGTTGTCCAATTGCTGAATCGAGCCTTGCCCCATGCTGCCTGAATGCCAACTCTTCGGCACCGTTGGGTGCCACTTGTGTGAAGTGGCCGAAGCCGTGCTCATGCCATTCGTCGACCACGGCCTGCTTATCGAACTGGTTGACATCGCCGATGACCAAGCGCTGTTCGAGCGGTATGGGCTGATCATTCCAGTGCTGCGCCGCGCTGATACTGCTGCCGAGCTGCATTGGCCTTTCGATGCTGAGCAGGTGGTAGCGTTTCTGACCTCATAACAGCCGAGGGAAACCTCACCGGCTGGAGGGGGGTGGGGGTGCAGGCAATGATGACCAACCGATGACGCGTATCGGTTCGGTGCATTGTCAAAAGAGGCTCGCCATGTTCATCACACCGCACTTCACACTCAGGGAAATGACCGTTTCGCAAACTGCCGCAAGAGGGGGGCTGGACAACACCCCCACGCCCGAGGCGATGAGTAATCTGCGCCTTCTTTGCCAAGCCCTCGAGCAAGTG
>NZ_JBJJLN010000097.1:0-9253 GCF_046230725.1 Pseudomonas sp. KCJK9000
GTTGTCGTAGTGCAAGTGTACGCGGGTGCCCCCGGTGGCGCTGATGTCGGTCAGGGTGCCGTCGGGCGTGCGTGTGAAGTGCAGGAAATGGCCCAGAGCATTCTCGATGCGTTGTAACGGCACTTCGGTGTTGCTGTCGGGAACTTCGCCGAAGTAGAAGAACAGGTTGTCGAGGGTCTGCAGGATGTAATGGCCACCCTCGGTACACACCAGGTACACCTGTTCGTGCGGGTTGTAGATGCGCTCACCCGGCTGCAGGGTCACGAACGGGACCTCGCGGCCCTGATTGTCGGTGAGGTAGATGAACGAACCTTGCCGGCGCAGGCTTTGCTCCCAAGGCAGTACCCAGCCGCGCCCCAGCACGCTGTCGACAGTGAGGTCGCTGGCGTAGAAGCGTGACCATTCGATAGGCATCAGGCCTGGCAGGCTGAAGTCGATCTCATCGGGGATCAGCTTGCGCCCAGTGGTGAGGTCGACAGGGTTGCCGACCAGGCCACCGATGGCCCTGCGGACCACAGGCTCGACCACGTAGCGGCTGGCCACCTCCCCCGCGATGAAGCCTGCCGTGAATTTCAGGGCGCAAGGCATGACGGCCTTCATGCCGGCCTGGGTGCCAGCCTTGATCAATTGGGCGATACCGCCAGCGGCGCCGGCAATGGCCATAAGCACATCGACGGTGGTACGCAGCCACTGAGGAATTTCGTCATCCACAGGCAAGTAGCGGTAGGTACCGCCGCCAACGATGACGTTATCCGAGCCGCCGGAAATGGTCGCGCCGCAGGTCAGCTTGTCACCCTTGCGTGCAGCGGCAACGCTATTGATGAAGACGTTGGTCGAGCCTTCGGCGATTTGCACAGGCCCGGGATGCTTGTCGCAGGCACCGATGCTTTTCTCGACGCGGGCGGCCTTCAGGCTGTTGATGAATACGTTGTGTGAGGCAGTGGTTATCGTCCCTGAGGGGGACGAGAACATACTGCCTATCGCCTCTCCGGCGGCGGTCAGCAGGCTGCCTCCAATACCGGCTGCAAGGCCGGCCAACAAGGCCACGCCAAACCCGCAGGTGAAAGTGGCAATGGCTACCGTGGCCACCAGCGCGATGCCCAAGGCGGCTCCAATTAGAAAGCCCCCCAGTGCGCTGGTGTGCGATATCTCGTCGCCGAACCTGGCCGCTTCGAACATGAGGGTTTACTCCTGTTCGCCGGACTCGGCGCTGGCTTGTGCCGGGGTGCGCGCAGTGAAGCTGGCAAGCAGATTGTCCCAATCCTGGTTCTGCTGCGCGCTGAAGTCCGCTTGTGCAGTGGTCGAGAAGATCAGCGCACGCCCGGGGCTGATGATGAAGGCGGCTTGGCGCTGGTACAGCGGGCGGCCCTGGTTCATGTAGTAGGCGTCGATCTGGATGCCGGCGATCGGCGCGGCTGCCGACAGTGAAACGGCCTTGTTGCCCATGCGGGTGTAACCGCGCAGCTTCGAGGTGAGCATTTTGATCTGACGTTCTACATAGGCCTGCAGCGCCTCATCGGGCAGCAAGGTGTCCCTGGAGATGGTGATGCTCAACGGTGCCGGGACGCTGGCGCCAAGGACAAACATATTGACCGTGCGGTCCTCGAAACCTGTTGGCAGCGCGATGCTGCCTTCCTGCAACTCGTAATCCATGCGATGAAAATTCCTGATAACAATAAAGTGAGGTCAGCGTAGTGCGAGGCCATCGAGCATGCGGTCGAACTCGGCCAACCACTGGCTCAAGCCTGAACTGGTTGGATCGATTACACAGGCGATATCCAGCCACTGCGGCATTTCACTGCCTTCGACGGGGACCAGTACGCCAACAAGGCGGCCGTGCCGGGGCTGGTGACCGGCCTTGAAATGGAAATCGAGCACCTTTGCCGGGCTACCTGCCACACGACAATCGCGCTGGCGGATCACGCGCATTTGCGGGTTCGACTCGCGCAAGGACCGAACTGCCGATTCGAACAAGTGCTCCAAATCCTGGCCAGCGCGCACGTCACGGCGGCGGATGTTCAGAGTGACGAGCTCGCCTTCGTGTTCGATCGTTGTCTGGATGTCGCGAAAACGAAAACCACCCGGAAACTGCAAGTGGAAACCGCAGAAGGTGAACCCGCTGGCAACATTCCGCAGCGCTACCGGCACTGGCACGGCTTCTGGCTCTTGTTCTGGTTTCGCACTGGCCGCCTGGTCTGCCTCTGCCAACTTGGCTAGACGCTCTTGCTCCTCCAGCGCTTCGCGCCGGGCGGAAATGCGGTCATAGATCGAGGGTTTGTACATGCGCCTGGCCTCAGTCGTTGATTCGCACAGGCGCGCCCGTGATCTTGGTGATGTCGGAGCTGGTGGTGGTGATGACCTTGCCTTTGATCTCGATGCCTTCCGGCGTCAGCGTGATGCTGCTGTCGCCCACCTGGAGGATGATGTGCTGCTTGGCTGCCACCTGAATGAACTGGTTGTCCACCTGGAGCGTATAAGAGCCTTCGGTTACTTGCACCACGGTGTCTTTCTTGACCTGCTCGGTGTGCGTGCCACCCACCGTGATCGTCCGGTTGTTCCCCACATCATGGGTTTCATCCAGCTCGATCTCGGTGTCCATGTTGCGCTCGGCGTGCATGATGATCTGCTCGGCGCCGGCCTTGTCCTCGAAGCGGAAGAAGTTGGCGGTACCGCCGTCACCCTTCATCGACCGGGTCAGGAAGCCACTCTGGGTCTTGTTCGCCGGCAGCGACCATGGCGGGGTGTTGGTGCTGTTGTACAGGCTGCCCATGATCAGCGGGCGGTCGGGGTTGCCGTCGAGGAACACCACCACCACTTCGTCGCCTACACGTGGGATCTGGATGCTGCCGAAGCCGCCGCTGGCACCGGATTGGGCGACGCGTACCCAGCACGAGCTGTGGTCGTTGTACTTGCCATTGCGGTCCCAGTGGAACTGGATCTTCACCCGGCCCAGCTCGTCGGTGAAGATCTCCTCACCCGGTGGGCCGACGATGATCGCGGTCTGCGGGCCGGCGATGGTCGGCTTGGGCGTGCTCAGCTGCGGGCGGAACGGGATCTTCTTGCGCACGCAACTGAAGGTGTTGAAGTAGCTGGCCGGCTGGCCGGTAAGGTAGTTGTTGTGGCCTTCGCTTTCCACGCTCATCAGCAGGAACTGGCGGTCTTCTACCGGGCCCTGGTCGTGGATGTAGTGCTGCAGCAGCTCGAAGGTGTAGCCCGGCTTCATGGCCCGACAGTTACTGGCACCTTCGAATTTCTTGCCGCGCAGCTCCAGCGCCTCGATGCGCAGGCGCAGCAGGGTTTCGCCCTCGTCGTAGGTGCCGTGGGTGTACTGGCCGGGGAAGTCGTAGATCTCGAAGTTCTCGACATCGCCCTGCTTGTTCACGCTGTTCAGCGCCACCGGCAGGCGGTTGTTGGGCTGGCGGTAGTCGAAGGTCTGCGTGGCCATCTTGCCGGACTGCAACTGGCGGTTGCCGCTCCACTGGGTGATGGAGTCGGCAGTCTCGGTGACCGAGGCGCTGTGGAAGCGGATTTGCGGTTGCTCGGGGATGTCCACCAGCGTGCTGGAGTCATCGCAGATGATCATGGTGTGGCCTTCGGCGGTGTGCTCGAAGTAGTAGAACATCCCCTCTTCCTCCAACAGGCGCTGGACGAAGTTGAAGTCGGTTTCACGGTACTGGGTGATGTAGGTGTAGCGCTTCTGCGGACGGGTCAGGCGGAACTCGTGACGAGAGAACGCCGGGCACAGGGCGAACACTTCGGTAACCACTTCCTCGACCGTGTTGCCCTGGAAGATCCGCGTGTCGAAGCGGTTCTTCAGCATCGAGAACCACGGGTTGAGGGTTGCGGTATAGCGCGCCATGCCGCCGTCGCTGCCAATGCTGGCAAAGCGTGTGAGGTAGCCGGTTATGTAGCGCGGGCCGCCTTCGGCCAGTTCGATCTCGATGCTGACATGCTGGCCCATCATGGACTTGAGCGGCACGCCGGAGTCTTCGCAGACCAGCAGCAGTTCGTAGTTGAACGCCCGCGACAGGGCTTCGGTGCCCTTGAAGGTTTCCAGCAGCAGTTCCTGCTCGGGGTTGGCCAGGTTGTGAAACTTGAACAGGCGGCGGTTCTGCGGCGACAGCAGCGTGGAGGCCAGGTCCATGATCATGCGAAATCTCCTTGAAAACACGGCCAGCACGCGCTTGCGATGCTCAGCTGCAACCCTGATCTTGCGGGCGTATTCTGCATGCGCGCATAACGCGCGTGCTCTGCGGAATCATGCGACTGCCTGCAGAAAGGAAAGTGCCATCATGCATTGAAATTAATGCGACATGGTTCACATTCCCGAATGCCAGGCAGGCAGAAAGCCCCAAAGGAAACACCGGCAAAAGCTGCCCTGTCAACTCACTACAGGCCTTGAAAAACAGGGCAATACCGCCCTGCAGGGCAATGTCATATCGCCATCCTTCATATTCCTCACTGGCGCCCGGAAGCGCTCCGGCTACCGCCGAACGGCCTGTCGCAGAAGGTCCTTGAGGTGTCGATCAGAGCCCATGCCTGACAGCTCCAACTCGAACTGTCTCGCTACCTGACGCATCAGCTCCACTGGCGGAGAAAAATGCTTCATAACGTGGATTGGTTCAAATTTTTCGCCACTGGCCAATTCCGGCAAATGGCCATCGCCAACGCGGTCGTAATGGCACTTGCGGGACGCGGCCAGCCACAAAACCGTGCAGTGATACTCAATTGCCATCATTGCCGCGCACGCCTGCCATGAGAACAATGGGCTCTGCGCCGGACTTCGCCCCCATCCTGAGGTCTGACGCGACATGCTGCGCTCGCCGCCGAGCGCCGCCACTTCCATGGACAGTGAAGCGAAAATGGATCTTTTAGCCAACATCCCCAGTTGGGGAGACATCGAACGCAATCTCGAGCAGAAATTCAGCGAGCTCAACCAGAGCGTCGACAGCGGCCTGAACAGCGCCCATGAAGCCTGGGACGGTTTCAGCCGGCGAGTGAGCAATGGCGCCAACCAGGCCTATGGCTACTTCGGTGGCCAGCGTATCGACAACGTGCGCCAGGCCATGGCCCTGTCCTACCCGATCATTCAGGACAACCTCAAGCGCAAGTGGTCCTCGATAGGTATCGAGCAAATCCTGCCGGTGCTGCTGCAACTGGTCAAAGAGGTTTCGATGATCCTTGGTGGCAGCGTGGCGGTCGGTACACTGGCCGGCGGCGTGGCCGGGGCGTTCGCGTTCGGTGTTGGCGCGGCACCTGGGGCCGTGGCCGGCGCCGGCATTGGCCTGCAGGTCGGCAACCTGATCCTCATGGGCCTGGGGCTGTCCGCCATCGCCGAGTATTTTTATCAGGGCCTGCCGGCCTGCCTGTCGACCCTTCAGCAAGGCATGGCCACGGCCTGGTTCGCCGAGGATGGCCTCAAGCCTGCTGGCCTGGACCCGAGCGGCGGTTCCGCAGCGCAGGCCCAGGAGCGTATCGAGCGTGCGGCGCGCCAACTGGCCCGCGGCCAGGAGCAACTGGTGTTGCTGCTGCTGACGGCCATTGTCACCTACCTGACCCGCGGGCAGATAAAGGCGGGCATTCTGAGGAATATGGAAACGCCCGCCATACGCAGTGCCCGGCTGCAGGCGGAAATGTCCAACAAGCAACTGGCCGCCTGGCTGGCAAAAAACGAGCAAAAGCTGCTGGCACATAGTGAACTTCAAGCACGTGACGCCACACCATTCAAGCGTGCAGAAACTGAACCACTACCTGCCAACGAACGCTCTCGCGAGCTATCGCAGAAGGCTGTTGAGCCGCCAAAACCCAAATACAAACCTGGATTCACCGAAGAAGATATTCTTGCAATCGCCAAAGGCGAAAGGCCCGACCCCACCACTTATCTAGACCCAGATTATGTCGCGCAACACTTGGCCCAATTCGAAAATGGCGCCTCACGCTTCATGACCCAGACCAACCTTGAGAAATACGGCATCGCACAGAGAGATGGTACGTCGTTCATCATGCCAGGCCACGAAGCAACCGAACTACTTGCCAAGACAGCAGGTGACAAGCGCGCGTTGGAGCAAGCCCTTGGCTTGCCTGAGAATTTTCTTGATACCAATGCACTGGTCCGGGTAGACATCCCTGATCCGAAGCAGTTGAATCTACGGATTCCATCAGGAAATGAAGCCGGTGCTAACGAATTCTGGATCCCTGGTGGCAAGCTACCTGACGGCAACAGTGAAGCCGTCATAGACGCGGCGGGTATTGCCGCCAAGATGTTCAATACCGCTCCCCTTTTTTGAAGGCCCCCTATGAAATTCAAAGATCTTTTCATCAGTCGTCAGCACATGTACTCAATCGGCATCGAAGAAGACGCTGGTCAGTATTACGTTTCGTTCCCCGTCAGCAACGGCATGGTTGACTACGAAGAATATTACGCCATCGCTCCAGCTACATTTGATGCCTTCATGGATGACCCTGATTCGGCGCTGGCTTTCGTGATAAAATGCCGCAAAAGACAACTCGATGAATTACTTATCATCAAGCCGGGAAAAAATCGGGGCACGGCCATCTAGTGCCACATAGATAAATGCTGACGAAATCCGACATTGCATGAACGTTTGACCCTACCAACAAATGAGTGGCGCCCTCTTACGCTGCGGTGAAGTGGTGCAGTACCTTACCCCAATCAGGACTGACCATGAGCACCGAAACACTCAAGCAGAAATTACTCAAGCTTCGCTTGATCATCGACAGCCTGAAGGCGCAAGACCCTGCCGCGATGAAGCTGAGCGTCGAACTGGAGCCACTGCTGAAAGCCGCAGACCAATAGCCCCATGCCTCCAAGTGAAACACATATAGATACAACTCATGCACATCACGTGGACCGAAATCCATTCCGTGGAACGACGCAAATAACCTGTACCGGGAATAAACTTTTCAAACTAATATGAGCAGGTGAGAAATGAAACCAGCCACACCACTGGAGTATGTAGATAAAGCAATTGCGCTGGCGATTGACCGACAAAAGCGCATTCCTGGCTTTACGATTTACGCGACTATAGTCGACCAGTTAAAGTACATCAGGGCAGTTTTCGACGGTACCGAAAAAGATAAATCCAAGCTGCACAGGCTAACGATTGGAGCTATTGCATCAAAGGAATTCGAGGAAAATGACCCGGAGCTGGCCAGGGTATTGAAGGACGCTTACTACGTGGCCATTCAGTCGGCCCGCGGCTTGACGATTCAACTACCTGATTGAACTCGGCCACTAGCGAGTTCATACCTTGGTTGATTACGAAGAGTATTATTGGATCGAACAGGCACCGTTCGATGCCTAGCTGCAGCGGCCGAGCACCGCACCTGCGATGGTCAGCAAGAGCCGGAAACGCCAGATGGACCATGAGTTGATCTACCCGCCAAGCGCCAATCGAGGTCGAGCGCGCAAGACCCTCAATGCGCCACGCTATGGCATCCAAAAACATCGCGGGTAGAATTGCCGACGAGCTTTACGATGAAGCCAAGTGGTGGGTCATCCGCAAGCTGCGCCCCGACGGGATCGATCTGCCAAGCTGGCCGAGCGCCCCCAAGCTGCCGTCGATGCCCTCCCTGCCATCGCTGCCCACGTTCAACCTGCCTAAATTCTGACGATGAATACACACTCTTCACCAATGTCCGCTGGGCTTTCGCCCCTCAAGATCAGGCTACTGGCTGCTGGCATGAGCATCGCCATGCTGTTGGTCGCGGCCCTCTCGATCTACGCCTACATCAACTACCTATTCCCGCTATACGGCAGGTTACTGCGTGGCGCGCCTGTGGTGGAAACGCCTTACCTCGCGTTCGGCCTGCTGATGGCACCGCCGGCGCTGGCAATTCTGCTGGTTGGCTGTGCGGTATGTATCTGGACCGGGAAAAAATTCGACCCGTCTGAAGGCTCACGCCTGCACCGCTTCCAGACACTGATGTTCGGGCTTTCGCTGAAGACGCTGCTCTACGTGGTCCCCGCCGTGATGATTCTGACGACCCTTGCACTGCTTGGCAGAGGCTACTCCCCCTGCTCGAAGCTGCTGATATCGGGCTCTGCCTGGCAGGTGTTCTGGGTCAACGATGAGCGCGTGTGCTTCAAGCCCGATCACTACATCAACGACAACTGGCCATGCAAAGTCATCGACGGCAAGGACGTTTGCGTACAGGTCGATGGCCGCTGAAGTTGAGCTAATGAGCGGATGCTGCACTCACTCGTTGAAACCGCCTCAGCAGGGTTGAACATGAATATCGAAACCCTAAAACAGAAGTCTCTAAAGCTTCGCCTGATCATCGACAGCCTGAAGGCGCAAGACCCTTGCGCGACGAAGTTGAGCGTCGAACTGGAGCCACTGCTGAAGGCGGCAGATCAGGAACGCATCCGCATCCCGATGGAGTGGGGCGACATCCCTGGGCGCTAGCTGTTCACCGAAGAGGGGCTGCAGCAGCATGCCGATCTCGAGCACGCCTTTGCCGAGTTTCGCATCGAGCTGACAGGGGGCGAATCGCCTACCCTGCGCAAGCTCAAGGCGCGTATTGGGGAAGAGGCCGTCGCTGGGATCTCAAGGCGGACACAAACCCCTCGTCTAGCAGCGAAACTGGGACAATAGCATTCAGGTTTCGAGCTGTTCTGACCTTGCTCATGTGTGCAAGCGTGGGTCTGCTCGCCGTTTATTGGCTAATCACACACGTGCTTCCCATTTACGGCCGGATGTGACGTCTCGCGTCTGTTATCGAAGTCCCGTATAGAGCTTTTGGCTTGCTCATGGCCCCGCCTGTGATGCTCGCTTGTGTCATTGCCAGTGCTTTCGCGATATATACAGGCTCAAATCATCAACACCGCTATGATTACCTTCAGCAGCCACGCGGACCAAATTTTTGCAAGAAAGCGCTCAACGGTGAACATGAGTTCAATCCATTTGATAATTCGAACATAGAGCGCTAATCGTGCATAACCTGCGGGACCCGAGGGCACGCAACCTACATACAGAACTTTCAATGCCTACCCTAAGTAAGCTCAACCAACTCACCAACCGGTGGCGTAAGTTCAAATATTCGACTCGCCAAATTACGAATGCGTTGCGACCAAGAATTTGCATCTAAAGAACCGTCAAACCCAGAAACCTCTGCCCAGTAAACCCCATCATCCAGCAAGTACAAAACTGCTAAGCGCCTCGACCAGTTGAGAGTGCGAGAGCACTTCTTCATCTTTCCGATTACGAATCAGCGTAAACACTTCTTTACT